>NZ_JANUSD010000011.1:0-214660 GCF_024793945.1 Emticicia fluvialis | reverse complement strand
ATCAACAATGCCAAGTAAAAATCCGAACTTATAAAAAAAGAATCCAATTGAAAACTCCCAATTGGATTCCGTAAATTAGTTTTTTAAATCTAAATAAGTGTATCGCTTATTTAGGACTAGACAATATCGTTTATTTATATAATTCAGGAAAATCCTTCGGGCGGGCTTCACGCATCAGATCATACACGGCCTCAAATATAGTTTCAGCATTCGGTTTTGAGAAATAATCTCCGTCAGCGGCGTAGGCCGGTCTGTGAGCCTGTGCAGAAATCGCCTTTGGCGCCGAATCCAGGTATTTATAAGCCTGTTGTTCGTCAAGCACCTGTTGCATCATAAACGCCGATGCTCCACCGGGTACGTCTTCATCGGCAAAAATTACACGGTTTGTCTTCTTTATTGAGTCAAGAATTATATGATGCACGTCAAACGGCAATAACGATTGCACATCAATTACTTCTACAAAAATACCTGCCTGTTCTAACTGATAGGCTGCCTCCATTACAATGCGGCACATAGAGCCATAGGTAACAATGGTTAAATCGTGGCCGGCTTTCAGAATTTCAGGCACACCCAGTGGTGTACAGATTTCTGAAAGGTTGGTTGGCATTTTTTCTTTTATACGGTAGCCATTGAGGCATTCAATTATTAAGGCCGGGTCATCACCTTTCAGAATTGTGTTATAGAAACCGGCTGCCTGAACATAATTGCGCGGCACCAGCACATGAACCCCACGTAGGGAGCCCAGCATGGCCGACATAGGAGACCCTGAATGCCAGATGCCCTCCAGACGGTGCCCGCGCGTGCGTACAATTAATGGCGCCAATTGGCCACCGGCTGTGCGGTAACGAAGTGAGGCCAGGTCGTCGGTAAGCGTTGCCAGAGCGTAGTAGATGTAGTCGAAATACTGAATTTCTACGATGGGTCTTAGTCCGCGCATGGCTGCACCAATACCCTGCCCAATAATGGTGGTTTCTCTGATACCCGTATCTGTTATTCTTATTTCACCGTATTTTTCCTGTAAACCGGCAAAGCCCTGGTTTACGTCGCCAATTTTGCCTACGTCTTCTCCAATGGCAAATACGCGGGCATCCCGGCTGAATAACTGGTCAAAATAGGCATTCACTATCTCGCGGCCGTCTACATTAGTACTTCTTTCGTCATACTTCGGAGCTACGCCTTTAACCAGCATTGGCGAAGTAGGAAACTCACTTAGTAAATGGGTGTTGAATCTTTCTTTGTTTTCTGCCATGGCTGTCTTCAGCCAGTCAATCAGGGCTTTTTTAGCAGTATTTTCTTCCGAACGCATCAGAATCACTGCCTTTTTAACCAGACTAATGATTTCTCTGCGCACCGGATTTTCGGTATGCTCCAGTTCTTCTCTCAGTTTGGCTATGGCTGCCGATTGCTTACTTTCTATCATAGCCTTTTTTAGTAAAGCAATTGCTGAATCTAAATCAGGCTTAATAGACTCGCGGTAGGCTGCCCATGCTGCATTGCGCGATTTCTTGGCAACATCTTTCGCTTTTATCTCAATGGCATCAATTTCTTTTTCAGAAGCAAAACCGTTAGACAAAATCCATTCTCTCAGGTGAAAGTTACAATCAAACTCTTTTTCAAAATCGAGCCTGTCTCTTGATTTGTACCTCTCATGCGACCCTGACGTGGAGTGACCCAGTTGCTGCGTTACTTCTATTACATGCACCAGAACGGGTACGTGTTCGTCGCGGGCAAATACGGCTGCCCGCTGGTAGGCCTCAATCAGTTCGGGGTAATTCCAGGCACGGGCAACAATTATTTCAATACCATTGCTGCCGTCTTTGCGTTGAAACCCCGCCAGCGCTTCTGATATACTTGATTTGGTTGTCTGGTATTCTATAGGTACCGAAATGCCGTAGCCATCGTCCCATACCGAAAAAATGATGGGTATCTGCAGTACACCGGCGGCATTAATAGATTCGAAGAACATGCCCTGCGAGGTTGAGGCATCTCCAATGGTGGCAAAGCAAACCTCGTTTCCATTGCGTGAAAACTTGGTAAGATATTTTAAATCAGGATTTTGTCTGTATAATTTTGAGGCATAAGCCAGCCCTACAGCCCGGGGCATTTGCCCGGCAGTAGAAGAAACATCGCTAACAGTATTGTACAACTCTGTCTGGTTAAGCCAGTCGCCGTTTTTATCTATCCAGCGGTTGCCGTAATGGGCGTTCATTGAGCGCCCCGCCGAAAACGGGTCATGGTTGATGTCGGGGTGCGCATATAACTGCGCAAAGAACTGTTGCCAGGTAAGCCCGCCTACAGCAGCCAGAAATGTCTGGTCACGGTAATAACCCGAACGGAAATCTCCTTTTCTGAACACCTTCGCCATGGCTAGCTGCGCAAGTTCTTTCCCATCACCAAACACACCAAAATTGGCCCGGCCCATAAATACATCTTTCCGGCCAATTATACTTACTTCTCGGCTTTCGCAGGCAATGCGGTAATCATTTAATACTTCTTCTTTGGTTAAGAGAACATCTGTTGAGGTTATTAGATCTGATACTTCAGTCATGCTGTGAATTTTGAATGGTTAATATGGGAAACATTCCATACAAAAAAAATTTTATGTCTGACTCAACTGCCAAGGCTGAAATTAGTTGTCATACTAACTAATCATGTTGTAAAGTTAAGATAAAATATTGCATTTTTCAAAAAAAGAGTTTTGTTAATGACTTGTTAAAAATTTGGATTTTCTGATGCGTTTAGTATTTATTTGTAAGACGAAACTAAGCGTTACTAATAACACAAAATTTATTTCTCACTTTTAATCGTTTAAATCGAATGAAAAAATTCTTATCGACAATTGCAGTGGTTATGGCATTTGTAGCTTCTGTGCAGGCACAGGGCGTATTGAAATTCAATAAAGAAGTTCACGACTTCGGTAAAGTTTCAGAGGGCCCACTGGCTACTTACAGCTTTGAAGTAACCAACACAGGTAATGCCCCGGTGGTAATCTCTAACGCGGCGGCGTCTTGCGGTTGTACTACACCTGAGTGGCCAAGAGACCCAATTATGCCAGGTGCAAAAAGCACAATTAAAGTAGGTTATAACACCTCTGGTCGCCCGGGTGCTTTCACAAAAACCATCAATGTTACCAGCAATGCTGAAAACGGAACGGTGATTCTTACCATTAAAGGCGAAGTAACTGCACCGGCATCTCCGGCTGCTGCTCCTGCCTCTTCAGCAAAAGGAAAGAAAAAAGTGTAATTGTTGCGCTTAATACAATTAAAGAAGCCATCTGCCTTTTAAAGCAGATGGCTTCTTTGCATTTACAGGCTCCGGAGTACAAATTTTCAGATTTAGCGTTGCGGGGCTTGTCAAAGTGGAAAAAAATTTCGAATATCGAATTCCATTCAATTACCGAAAATTAAACTGATTGTCTTCCCTATGAATTTTCTTTGCATTTGCACTTACTTTAAGGGTGTAGAGTTTCTGAAGTCATGTAAGGCCGAGGGTAATACCGTTTATCTGCTTACCAACAAAAAGCTGGAAGACAAACCCTGGCCTGGGGAGTCGATAGATGAGGTTTTTTACCTTGATAACATTGACAATACTTTTGATACTTACAGCAAGATTATTCAGGGGCTGGCTTACCTGATGCGAACCAAAAAAATTGACCGCATTGTTGCGCTCGACGACTTTGATGTGGAAAAGGCCGCTCTGGCACGTGAGCATTTCAGGATACCCGGCATGGGGCAAACCACCGCCCGTTACTTCAGAGATAAACTGGCTATGCGCATACAGGCCCTAAATTGTGGTATTAATGTGCCGCCATTCAGTCCGCTTTTTCATGATGTTGATATAACCGAATACCTGCAGGCTACGGCAGCCCCATGGGTTATCAAGCCACGCTCAGAGGCATCGGCCGCCGGTATTAAAAAAGTGCATTCGTTTCAGGAAGCCTGGGACACCATTCATAGCCTGGGTGAAGAAAGACATAATTTTCTGATAGAGCAATTCAAGCCCGGCGACGTATATCATGTAGATGCGCTTTCGGTTGATGGTAAAGTTATTTTCAGCAGGTGCAGCCAGTACCTCAATACTCCCTTTGAGGTAGCACATGGCGGAGGGATTTTTCGCTCGGTAACTGTAACGCATGGTTCTAAAGGCGAGAAGGCCTTAAAGAAAATGAACGAGCAGGTAATGAAAGCCTTTGGTATGAAATTCAGCGCGTCTCATACAGAGGTAATCAAGTGCTTTGAAGATGGCAAATTCTATTTTCTGGAAACGGCCTCAAGGGTAGGAGGCGCCAACCTTGCCGAAATGGTTGAATACTCGTCTGGTATTAACCTGTGGCGCGAGTGGGCCAGAATAGAAACAGCCGTGGCCACCGGAGGTGTTTACGAATTACCGGCCGTTGATGACTATTATTCGGGTATTATTATATCACTTTCGTCGCACCAATGGCCTGATTATTCCCTATTTAATGACCCGGAAGTGGTATGGAAAATGAACGAAGAGTACCATGTAGGATTAATTGTACGCTCTGAAAACCGTGAACGGGTTACAGAACTGATGGATAAATATGCTTTAATGATTCATAACCTGGGCTATCATGCCTCGGCACCCGCACCTGACAAACCTATACACTAATATGACTACACAAGAGATTTTTGATTACGTAAATTCACACCCATCAGGAAAAGTAAAACTGGCTGTTGCCGATATTGATGGCATTTTAAGAGGTAAATACATTAGCAAACAGAAGTTTCTGTCAGTAATTGATGGAGACCTTGGCTTTTGTGATGTAGTGCTGGGCTGGGATATGGCCGATGTTTGTTATGATAATGTTGATTTTACAGGTTGGCATTCAGGCTACCCCGATGCCAAAGTGAAGCTTGATTTATCTACGTTCAGAAAGATTCCCTGGGAAAACGATATTCCGTTTTTTCTTGGAGAGTTTATAGAAGAAGCCGCAGAGATATGTCCGCGGAATTTATTAAAAAAAATAATTTCAGAGACCGAGAAGGAGGGGTTCAAGCCATTTTTTTCTCAGGAGTTTGAATGGTTTAATTTTGAGGAAACACCGGTATCGGCACATGAGAAGGGATTCCAGAATCTGAAGCCTCTCACACCAGGGATGTTCGGATATTCAATTTTAAGAAGCACCCTTAAGAACGATTACATGACGGCTTTGTTTGATAACCTGGCCCGTTTTGATGTGCCTCTTGAGGGGCTGCATACCGAGACCGGCCCAGGGGTTTATGAAGCTGCCATTACTTATTCTGATGTACTGACAGCGGCCGACAGGGCGCTGCTCTTTAAAACGTCTGTAAAAGAAATAGCTTACCAGCAGGGTATTATGGCAACATTCATGGCTAAAATCAATGAAAACCTGCCGGGCTGTAGTGGCCATGTACACCAAAGCCTTTGGGATGCAGAAGCCAAAACCAATCTTTTTTATGATGAGACCTCCCCGAATCGTATCAGCGAATTGATGCAGAGTTATATGGCCGGGCAGTTATATTGCCTGCCACATATATTGCCGATGGTAGCGCCTACCATTAACAGTTATAAGAGGCTGGTAGAGGGCGCATGGGCGCCAACCACCCTTACATGGGCGGTTGATAACCGCACGGTGGCTTTAAGGGCGTTGCCTATCAGTAAGAAATCATGCAGGATAGAAACACGGGTGGTAGGGTCTGATACCAACCCTTATCTGGCGCTGGCGGCTTGTCTGGCTGCCGGGTTGTATGGCATTCGTAACCAAATGAAACTAAACCAGCCCGCTACTTTGGGTAATGGTTATCGCGATACCAGCAACGGTATATTGCCCGGGAATCTGGACGAGGCCACCAAGGCCATGAAGGACTCTGCCATCGCGAAAGAGCTGTTCGGTGAAAAGTTTGTAGCCCATTTTACGCAAACCCGAAACTGGGAGTGGCGGCAATATGCCAAAGTGGTTACAGATTGGGAATTAAAAAGATATTTTGAGATTGTATAACTAGCCACTGCATGATTATACCCGTTGTTTTTCTGGCCATTGTTTTTATTATTCTGTCTTCTACCTGGTTTAAGCTACACCCTCTGGTGGGTCTGTTACTGGCTGCGCTGGGTGTGGGTATATTTGCAGGCTTACCCATTGATAAACTGGCTGATACCATCGGAAAAGGCTTTGGCGAATTGATGTCGAAAATCGGCCTGATGGTTATACTGGGTTGTGTAATAGGTGCCATTCTTGATAAATCGGGGGCAGCCATTAAGGTGGCAGATATTATATTGAAACTATTCGGCGAGAAATACCCCGCATTGGCCATGTCGGTTATCGGGGCTATTGTGGGTATTCCTGTCTTTTGCGATTCCGGCTTCATTATTCTGGCAAAGCTTAACAAAATTGTGGCTAAAAAGACCAACCGGCCGCTGGGCACAATTGCCATTGCGCTATCGGGTGGTCTTTTTGCTACACATACGCTAGTGCCTCCAACACCGGGGCCATTGTCGGCGGCCGGAAATTTAAATTTGTCGCATCATGTAGGGTTGGTTATTATGGTGGGTTTGGTGGTTTCTGTACCAAGTTTATTTTTATCTACCTGGTTTGCAAAGAACTATGCCCGGAATCTGAATATCATTGAAGACAAAGAAGATAATCTGAACGTGGCTAATGTAAGCACACTACCTGCCGGTTGGAAGGCCTTCATGCCAATTATTTTGCCTATTATATTAATCACGGTGGCATCTTTTGGCAAAATTCTTCACCTTAACGATTCATTAACCAAGTGGCTGAATTTCTTCGGAAGTCCCTTGGTTTCTTTTCTGATAGCCATATTTTTTTCTTTCAGCCTGTTTCCTGAAAAACCATTCGAGAAAATTTTTGCATGTTTCAAAAGTGGTATCGAACATTGCGGCACTACACTGGTGCTGGTGGGCGCAGGTGGGGCTTTTGGAGCGGTGCTGAAAGAAACCCCACTCAAAGACATTGTAAGCGATTGGTTAATGGCTAATCAAACCTCGGGCATTGTATTTCTGCTCATTGCCTTTCTGGTGGCAGCCTTTTTTAAAACCGCTCAGGGGTCTACCACTACTGCAATGGTGTTAACGTCTGGCATACTGGCGCCTTTACTTGCTGCAATGGGTTTTTCCGAACCATTTGATTTGACCCTACTGGTAATGGCCATTGGCAGTGGTGCCATGACGGTTTCTCATTCCAACGACGCCTGGTTCTGGGTGGTGTCTCAATTTACAGGTCTTACACAAGCCGATGCTTATAAAACGCATACTATTCTTACGGGTTTGCAGGGTGTGGTAAGTATTATTACCGTTTGTGTTATCTATTTACTGTATCATGCTTTTTAGAAAAATGGCACTGCTTTTAACTAAATGGCACGAAAGTTTGTTGTGTGAAATAAACCCCTTAAATGATGGAAGAGGTAAGCAAACTGGATAAAATTATTGAAGCGAGAATGAAACTGAAAGCTCGCTTTGAAGATAAAATGAAAAGTACACCGTCTGTTGCCGACGACCGCCCTTTAGGGACAGGGAAAATCAACAGGCACGGGATGCCGCTATTACCTGTGGGCCAAACAGTCACTCAAAAATGGCCTGTGCTAGACCTTGGGTATCACCCCAGCATAACACTTGACCGTTGGCGATTAACTATTGATGGTGAAGTTGAAAACCCTGTTGTGCTTACCTGGCAGGACTTTATGGATTTACCACAGGTAGAAGACACCAGCGATTTCCATTGTGTAACCACCTGGTCTAAAATGGATATGGTCTGGAAGGGCGTAAGGCTTATGGATTTGGCGGCACTGGTGCAACCCAAAGAGACCGCCACACATATTATGTGTTATGGATATGATACCTACAGCACTAATGTATCGATGGAAGAAGCGCTGAAACCTGACGTGCTGTTGGCACATACCGTTTATGGTGAGCCTTTGCCGAAAGAGCACGGTGGCCCAGTAAGAATGATTACCCCGCAGTTATATGCCTGGAAGGGCTCTAAATGGATTAAGCGCATTCAGTTTTTGCCTAAAAACAAATTGGGCTTCTGGGAAGAAAGAGGCTATTCTAATACGGCCTATCCGTGGCGGAACGACAGGTATAGTTGATGATAGGTAATAAAAAAGGGCCGTATGGCCCTTTTGCAATTGGAAGTAAATCTTATTCTTTATCGGCAGAAAGGTTCACTCTTTTTACCGTGCCATCCTCTCCCTGAGTAACCATCACGAATACTACTCCTTTATGTTTGCCGATGTTAATCTGGCCTACATACTCGCCGCTGAAATCCCTGACTTCGTCCTTGGCAATTACGTTGCCTTTTAAATCCATCACTTTTATGCTTACATCACCTTTTTGCTGGCTATTGAAACGAAGATTCAGTATTTCTGTTTTCGGATTGTTAGGATAAACGCTCAAACCACGAACGGTTTTGCTTGATGCGCTGCCGTCAAAATCAAAAACATCAGGAAAAGTTTTAAACTCAAATTTCAGATCTTTGCCTAATTGATTAAGATTCTCGTTAAGGCCTTTCATGTCAAGGTCAAAGTGAGTTTCAAAATCTTTATCTCTGTCGTTGCGATACACTCTTGTACGCGGTTTCTCTCTGATTATCGCATCGTCATCATCACCGAATTCAAAGTGATTATCATTCCCGTTGCGGCCACGGCTATAGGCTCTTACACGCGGTTTTTCTGAATCAATATCCAGACGCCTTTCAAAATGGTCGTCATTGTTTGATATTCTCTCTCGTTCATTATCGCTGAAGCTTTCTACCTCAACCTTGGTACCACGCACGTTTTCTTTATTTTTGGCCATTACCGAATCCTGATAATTCTGAATCAGTTCTTCTTTTTGTTTGTCGGTCAGGCCGGTGGCATCAAAGTTTTTTTCGTGTACTTTGGTTTTACCGTTAATGTCCTGTTCGATTCTTACACGAACAGTGCTTTTTTTCTCTTTCTTGTCTTGTGCATAAGACGCAAACGAAGCGATGGCCAATGCAGCCAAAAAACTTGCTTTGATAGAATTCCGGAATGTAGCTTTCATAATTTTTTATTTAGAAACTTTAAGAAAAAGACAATGGCATCAGGCCGAATGTTGCACAAACATAGTGAAGTGGTACTTTTTTTGGTGTTAAAGTTTCTTAAAAATTGTTAATGAAGGCACAGGAATCCTATTGTAACTGTCTGAGATACAGTTGTATAGTGTTTTCAAGGCCGTAATAGAGGGCATCACAAATAAGTGCATGGCCAATAGATACCTCAAGCAGATTCGGAATATTCTTTTTAAAGTACATGAGGTTTTCCAGGCTCAGGTCATGGCCGGCATTTACACCCAGACCTACCTGTTCGGCAACTTTTGCGGCTTTTGCGTAGTCTTTGATAGCTTCTTCCCTGTTGTGCGGATAGACCTCTGCGTAACGCTCTGTGTATAGCTCAATGCGGTCGGTGCCCGTTTCGGCGGCGCCTTCTATCATGCGTTCAATCGGGTCAACAAAAATAGATACCCGTATGCCCTGGCTTTTAAAAGTAGCCACCAGGTCTTTCAGGCGCTCACGATGGGTGATGGTATCCCAACCTGCGTTTGACGTTATGGCATTGAGTGCATCGGGTACCAATGTAACCTGGGTAGGTTTGTTGGCCAGTACCAGTTCTACAAATTTGGTCTCCGTCGGATTCCCCTCAATGTTAAATTCAGTTGTAACAATTTCCTTTAAGTCGTAAACGTCCTGATAACGGATATGGCGTTCGTCTGGCCGGGGGTGTACCGTAATGCCTTGTGCGCCGAATCTTTCGCAGTCAATAGCTGTTTTTACGACGTTCGGCATATTTCCGCCACGAGAATTTCTTAAAGTTGCTATTTTATTGATATTTACTGATAATTTTGTCATGGTGATTATTTTAGGAGAAAATAATTTGAAGAACCGGATAGTTTGCCGCGATATTTTAAATTAAATAACTCATTAGATTTAAGAATGAGTTCCCGAAAGAACCAAAATTAACAAGCTTATTGTTTAAATACGTAAACAGCAACATAACCAATTGCCTGATTGTTCTGCAATAATCAGGTAATTGTATTGAATATACAATAAACTACCAGCAAAATGGCACTAAAAACAGAAATTGACGCACAGATTAAGGCAGCGATGCTTGCTCGTGACCAGGTGAGACTTATGGCATTGAGAGACATTAAAAAAGTTATTTTATTGGAAGAAACCAAAGAGGGAAATACAGGTGAGTTGACACCGGACGAAGAGTTGAAATTATTAACCAAAGCAGCCAAGCAAAGAAAAGATTCGGCAGATATTTACCGTCAGCAAAACCGCCCTGATTTATTAGATAAAGAGTTAGCCGAGCTAGCTATAATTGAAGAATTTTTACCGAAACAATTATCGGAAGACGAGCTGAAAGCCAAATTGCAGGAGATTATCGCCAAAGTTGGTGCTTCCGGCCCATCTGACATGGGTAAAGTGATGGGTGCCGCCACCAAAGAATTGGCAGGACTAGCCGACGGTAAAGCGATATCTGCCACTGTAAAATCGCTTTTGGCGTAATTAAGTTGTGGTACCAGAACACGATAATACCTTGGAGCGCTGCAAGGTATTATCGTTTAAAAATTTTTGCTTCGAAGAGATTATTAATCATAAGTTTGAAGCTAATTATAATTCAACATATTTTAGAAAGTTATCTCACTCTAACGAATCTTACTTTTCTGAGGCGGTCTGAATCAATAAAAAGTTCTTCAACTGTTTTTTGAGGATTTTGTGCGAATTCCAGGCTGTAATTATCGGCTGATAATTTTGTGGGTGATACCAAAAAACCACTCCGGTTGTTTTTTCCAAACGAAAGATTGTACGTTTTATCTTTTTGATGCTTAAGCGTTAATGTTACGCCTGTTTCTGCATTATAGAATATTCCGTTTAGCTTTTCAAAATTGTAACCACCCCAGTTTGCATTTACTCTTTTAAGCGAATAAGGCGCATGTGTGGTGTAGTAAGCGGTAACCTCCATTTCATTTTGTGCATTGGGTTTAAATTCCAGCTTAAAGGCGGGGTCGTTCCATTGATGAAAAACGTTGGCAGATTCCCTCAACAGACGGGTATCGTTTCGGCCTGCTCTTAGTAAAAAAAGCGATGTATCTCGCATCTCAAATCGGAAAGTAAAATGGTTATCTGTCTGGTAAGCTCCCAATACTTCGTCTTGTGTAAGGTGTTTTCCAGTATTTGCCGGTTTTGTCAGATAACTTTGATGGCCTGGGCCAATACCTAATAAAATATCTGCCATTTGCCTGCTTTGCATGGCTGGTATTGCCTTGCCACTATTGGTAAGTGTTACAATTGATAGGTTTTCCTGAGGGAAACGAAGGGTGGTGGCTTTCCAGGCGCCGGTGGTTCCTTCATGAAAACTATAGTCGAAATTTTTGTATTTCCCGAATTCCAGTCCCAAGCCATAGTTACGGATGGCTGACCCCTCAAGGGGTTGCTGGCTCTTTGAAATTAAATCGGCAGCAATATATCCGGTTTGTTTTTCCTGAATGATTTTCTCCCAATGCAACTGGTCTTCAAGTGTCGTAAAGAGATTGCCATCTCCGACAATATCGCAGGTCCAGTCATAGCCTGTCCAGGTGTTAAAATTAAAATAGGGCTTAGCAACTGGCCTCTGAATATTTTTATAATCATCGTTAAAGCCGGTATTGGGCATCTTTAATTTTTGGAACAGGGTGTCGG
This sequence comes from Emticicia fluvialis, assembly GCF_024793945.1. NCBI lineage: Bacteria > Pseudomonadati > Bacteroidota > Cytophagia > Cytophagales > Leadbetterellaceae > Emticicia > Emticicia fluvialis. The sequence continues at coordinate 202,959 of NZ_JANUSD010000011.1, read as the reverse complement.
TATATTTCCTGAAAGACGTTTGGGTTACCCGCCTGATTATTTCGGCCAGCAAAATATAGTTTGAGTTGCTGTACAGATATTGGGTTCCCGGTGCAAAGTTTAACTCTTTCTGATTTTTTATCAGGTCCAAAGCATCTGTGTTACTGAATGTCTGTTTCCACCAAGTGATACCTTTTAAAGACCATAAGTCGTACACATCTCTGATGCCACTGCTATGATTCAGCAGGTTTTCTATGCTAATTTTAAACCCTGCGTCTTTATAGATTTCTGGCAGGTATTTTCTGATATCATCTTTTAGGTTCAACCTTTGCTCTTTGGCAAGGGTATGTATAGCCAATGCAGTAAATTGTTTACCATTGGAGGCAATATTGAAACGTGATTGCGGGCCGATTAAGAGGCTGTCGGCGAGGTTGGCGTAGCCGGCGTATTTGATGTATATAATCTTTCCGTTTTTAATAATGCCGGTTGCGATACCGGGGCCTCCTGGTACTACGTCTTGCAACGCTATGGAGTCGAGCGCTTTCTTTATTGATGCCTGAGAGACCTCCTGTGCCTGTAATTGAATATTTGCAATGGCTACAGAAACAAAAAACGGTAATAAGCGTTTGATTTTCATTGAGTTTTTTTAGCAAAAGTCTGTTAAAACCTGATAGGTATCGCTTCAAATCATGATTTGATACCATTTTGCTGCTTTATTTTTTCAAGATAGGCTTTGGGTGTTAAAGAGGTGTACTTCTTAAAGGCTCTGTTGAAAGTTGACTTTGAATTAAAGCCGCTGTCTAATGCAATACCCAATAAAGTGATGAGGCTGGGTTTATCTGATTGCAAAATTCTGATTACCTCCTGCGTGCGATAATGATTTACAAAGTCATTAAAGTTTAGCCCGAATCCCTGATTAATTATCTGAGAGACCCTCTTACTTTGCATGCCCAGATGATTTGCCAGGTCGGTTAATGTTAATTCAGGATTTTTGAACAGGTGGTCAATTATCATGGCCCGCTCAATTTCAGTTTTTAATAATTCAAATTCTTTAATGTCAACTGCATTTAACTGCGCTTTGGTATCAGGCCCCTCTGTGGCATTTTGCTGTTGGGTATCATCCTGGCCTTCATAAAACAGATTGGAATGGTTTAGCCCTATAACACTTTGGAAATAATTTGAGTAGCCACTAATTGAGATATAATAGAACAGAATAGAAAAGCAAATGTAATACCAGAATTTGTTACCGAAATTATTCCATTCGGGGTTTAAGACAAAAAACAACGCTCTTAAAACCACAAGAATCAGCATGGCCGACAGGAATTGTTTTACCCACGCAAACAGGATTTTATCAGCAAAGCTCACAGTCTGATACGTTAGGCTTTTATAAAGGTTGTATACACTCAGACTTAAAGTCAGATAAAAGAACATAGACAGAAACCCAAGTGCCTGATACCAGCCGGCAAAGTCTTTGTCGCGGCCATCCTGATGGAAATAGTTGTTTTTCAGCATTACTTTATCAACCAGCCAGATAAAAACCGTGTAGGCCACATAAAGCAAGGCAGGTAAAAAATGCAGGTAATCTTTTTTAGAAAAACTAAAGGAGGTGTCTAGCAAAGACTTAGTATAAAAATATAAAACAGGAGGGAGTAAGAATAGTTGCTGAAACGGAAAGTAGAACAAAAATTCGCGGTAAGGGTTACGCCCATACCAGCCGGCGTACCCACACATAAATGGTACAATATACAATGTGCTTAAAAATACCAAAGCGCTTAGCCAAATGTTTGATTTGTTCTCTTTCAATAGGCCTTTCAATAGTAACAAAACTGTGTAGACCAGACCATGAAAGAAAAAGACAAATAATAAAGTGCTTTTGGGGTTGAAGTTAAATACCATTCTGTTTATGTAAAAGGCCTGTATCTGGTCAAATATTGCATCCTAAGATAACATAAAAAAGGCTATTCAGGAAATGCATTATTTAATTTCAATGGTTGCCGATGCCTAAAACAAAACAGCTTCTCAATCGAGAAGCTGTTTGTGAAGGTAATTACAATCTATTGTACGTGTTTCTTTATGTTTAAGTAGTTTTATTACTTCACTACTTTCATTGTTCCGAACATTAATCGCCAGTGGCCGGGGAATGTACACACAAACGGGTAGTTACCTGCTTCAGCCGGAGCTGTAAATTTAAGACGATAGGTTTCGTTCGGATTCACCAATGGTGTTGCAGCAATTACCTGCGGTATGCCGGGTACATAGTTTTTCTCGGCACCGTCTTTCTGGGTAATCATTTTATCGGCTGCGTTTCCAATTATCTCCATACTTTTCTGCTTGCCAATTACAATGTTGTGTTGCATGGCATCAGGGTTTTCAAACACCAGCACCACCGGTTTACCGGCCTTAACGGTAAATTCCTTTTTGTCAAACTTCATTTCTTCTTTTACAGACTTGATGTTGATAACAATGGCTTCTTTGTCGTCGTCGGCATTGGCACTTTTCAGTCCCCATGCTACCATTAGCTTATTCAGCCTTTCTGCATTTGTTTCGGTCAGTTTGCTGTTCAAAGAGGCTATGAATCGGGCATTCTCTGCATTCAGTGTTCCTTTTCTACGAGGGTTCCAGCCGTTCGAAATACCTTTAAGTAAGGCAACGTTTTCGGTAGCGGGTAGTTTATCATAGTATTTCAGCAGGCTTGCCAGGGTGTCTGCGGGCATAACAGAAGCATAACTTCTGGCGGCTCTTTCAAGCGCAAATGTGGCTAATTTCTGAGCCTGTTGCACGGTAATCTTCTTGCTGTAATAATTATTTTTCTCGTTGTTTTCTTCTATTTTGTTTTCATAGTCAACCATGATATTGAAGGTATAATCACCTGGTATATCATTAGAGAAATAGAAGTCGCCAGACCACGGGCCATTCGTGTTTTTAGAAATAGTTACTGTTTCGCCCGGGGCTATTCCGGTGTTATGCACCATGCTCCATACGGTAAATTTCTGTTCCATGCCTGCAATGTCAATCCGAAGTGTTACAACGTTGCCTTTCTTTACTGAGTCTTTTCCGTTATTTTTCACCTCAACAAAGTAACGCATACCTTCACGCACATAAGGAGACGAAGGTTCGGTACGGACATTTGAAATCAGCAAATCAACACCGGCAGAAGGAGCAGGAAGCGCTTTTGGTGCTTCTTTTGGGGCTGAAGTGCCATGGTTCATAGCCGAGTGGTCATGGGTCATAGGCGCTGCAGTTTTGGCTCCTGCCATTTTATTCAGGTGTTTTTTCAATAACGCCGATTTATGGCTTGTTAATGCAACTGCAAAAGCATCAGGCAACCAGCGGTCGGTGCTTTCGGTGGCTTGCTCCATACGGTTAAGCAAAGCTTGTTCAGAGGCAGCCGTAAGCGGCATTTCGCTAAGTGCCAGAATGGCGTTTAATACCACTAAAGGTTCTTTGCTGTTCAGCAGGTCATTTTGTAAGATAACATCAACCGAGCTTTTGGTAATTGGTAAAACCTGAATGGCATTTTTCTGCACTGCCCATGAAGGGTGCTTCAATGCACTGATAACCGCTTGTAGCGCTTGCGGGTTGCTTTCTATTGCACCCAGGCCTTTCAAGGTCCAGATGGCATGGATAGCCGCAGTGTTAAGCCCGATTTCATCTACCGACTGGTCTTTTACCAGGGCAATTAAAGCCGGAACCACATCTGTTTTTCCGCGTTCAACCAATAATCTTTGTGCATGGCTTCTCCAAAACATATTATTGTTTTTCAGCGTTGCCAGCAACTCGTCAGGGCGGTCTTTACTTAAAGCCAAAGGCGTATAAGCAGGGGCGTCTTTCCAGCCTACTCTATATATACGGCCATGTGTGAAATCACGCAGGTTGGTTTCATAGGCGTTACCCGACCCGTTATCAAAGCCTTTAGGGGTTGGGTTATGCTGAATAATGTAGCTATACCAGTCTGCTACCCAAACGGCTCCGTCTGGGCCAACTTCGGCAAATACAGGCGCAAACCATTCGTCGGCACCGGCCATCAGGTTAAACGATTCCTTGTCGTCATAGTTAGTCCCTTTTTTCTCCATCAGATTCTGATGCACCACGTGGCCGGTTGGTTCGGTTACAAAGGCAATCTGGTTCCAGTATTTTTTAGGGTACGCCCTTGCTGTATAAAAATTATGACCTGCCGCCGCGGTGAATCCACCAAAAACATCTACCTGCCTTACTTTTTCAGTAATGGGCTTCATGTCTTTGTGCGTATCTGTTGAGCGGCTTCCGTTGTCTGAGTTGAAACCCGGATTGAGGAAGTTACGATGCGGGATAGCCATATACCAACCATGCGAGTTGTTAGCCGTTGACCCGAAAACGTCTCCGGCTTCATTAAAGCCCATACCCCAGGTATTGTTTGAGGTGCTGGTCATCCATTCAATTTTTGAGCCATCGGGCTTAAATCTGAACAATGCCTGCCAGAATTTTACGCTATCGCTATTGGCAACGGGTTTACCTGCAAAACCAGAATACCCTACGCTACCCCAAATCCAGTTATCAAAACCATAATGCAGGTTAGATGGCCCGGCATGGGTATCGCCGGTTCCAAAACCAGAGAACAATATCTTTTTCTCGTCGGCTTTTCCATCGCCGTCGGTATCTTTCAGAAACAACATGTGTGGCGCCTGAGAAACAATCAGGCCACCATTGGCAAACACCATTCCGGTAGGGATGCTAAGGCCATCGGCAAAACGCGTAAATTTATCGGCCTTTCCATCTTTGTCGGTGTCTTCACAAATCAGAATGTAGTCGCTTCCGCCGCTATCTTTTCTTTCGTTCGGGTAATCTTTGGTAATGAGTACATATAAACGGCCTTTTTCATCCCACGACATCGCAATGGGGTGTTGTACATTGGGTTCTGCGGCAAATAAATCCAGCGTGAAATCGGCCGGCACCTGAATGTGTTTCATTGATTCGCCGGGCGGCAGTGGCAATTGTTGCATTGGCACACCAGGGCGTTTTTCATAGTTTGGAAGATTGGCCTCTCTGTATTCAAACGGTTTCGGGTTCAGAGCCGCATGGGCTGAACGGGCGTTTTCGTCAACTGCCCAAACGATGGCATTATAAAGCAATTGCTGAAAACCCCTGTTGCTCCAGGTGTTGTTATCGTGCCCGTAAGCAGTATAAAACACACGGCCTTTACCATAAGTGCGGGTCCATGTATAAGGCTCAATATTGGTTTCTGGTCTGTCGCTTTTTTGATCGGCCTTTATTTCTCTTACCTGCAATACGTTGTTGTCTGGTTGCAAATGGCTGTGCAGGTAGGTTTCGTCATAAGCCTTGATTGCCGGTAAATCTTTTACAATGAGATGTGTAGGCAAAACTGTCTGCACCTGAATGGTATCCATCTTATGTCTCCAGAATTGCCCGCCTACCATTTTAACGTACTCAGGCGAATTACGAAAACAGAATGAGGCGCAATGGATAGGCAGAATACCCTTGCCGGAAGCCACGTAATCTAACAGGGCTTTTTCGGCAGCGGGGGTTATTTCGTCCCAGTTGGCATAAATCATCAGCGCATCATATTTAGCCAGATTGGCCGGGTTGATGTCTTCCAGATGGTCGGTATAAGTAAAATTAACACCTTTTGCGCCTAATGCGGCCATTAGCGTAGGGAGCCTTTCTATGGGTTTATGATGCCCGTTGTCGCCCAGAAAAAGAATTTCCAGTCGGCGGGCTTTTTGTGCCTGAACGCCTTGCCAAAGCACAAACATCAGGAATATGAGTGTTTTTTTCATAAGTATAAAAATAAAGCAGGGCAATGAATATTGAATAGACCTACAAGTATTCGGGGCAGTATTAGCCTGCCCCGAATGATATAATTAAGCATTGGTGAAGTCTGGCAGGTACATAATTTTACCACCCTGCATGGCAGACTCGTGTGCCAGAATACCTACGCTTGTCCAGTTGGCAGACTGTGCGGCATTCGGGAACGGCTCACGGTCTTCAACCAGCGCCATCACAAACTCATGAGCCAGGTGCGGGTGTGACCCTCCATGACCGGAACCCTGCGTGAACGACAAGTGGTTGTTTTCACCCAAATCATACACACCTTTGGTTGTAAACTGCTGAATGCCTTCAGGCAATAACTCTGCGTAGTCTTTCACCGTTACTTTTTCCGGAATTTCGTGTTCAGGCTTTTTGGCGGTGTGTATTACGTGTTGTTCGTCTTCAATCAGCGCCCACTCAAAAGATTTTTTCGAGCCGTACACCTCAAAGCTTTCGCGATATTGACGGGCAACATCAAATAGTGAACGATACACATACGCGCTCAGGTCGCTGTCTTTGAATTTGATATGTGCTGACTCAACCGCAAAAGGTGAATTATGGATTTGCGCCAGTTCTTCACGAATAGTGCCTGAACCAAAACAAGAAACATATTCAGCTTCCAGTTTCAGCAAACCAGCTACCGGGCCTACGCAGTGAGTAGCGTAGTGCATAGGGGGTAAGCCGGGCCAGTAATCTGGCCAGCCGTCCATATCCTGCTGGTGGCTTGCTTTCAGAAATTGTACCTTACCCAGTTCGCCTTTTTCGTATAATTCTTTTACAAACAAAAACTCGCGGGCATAAACCACGGTTTCCATCATCATATATTTTTTGCCTGTTTCTTTTACTGCTTTCACAATAGCCATGCAGTCTTCTACCGAAGTAGCCATAGGTACCGTACATGCTACGTGCTTGCCTGCATACAAGGCTTTCAGGCTTTGCTCGGCGTGGTTAGGGATAGGCGAATTGATATGTACTGCATCTACATCCGGGTCTTTCAGTAGCTCGTCATAGTCTGAGTAACGCTTTTCAATGCCGAAGGCATCTCCGATCTGATTCAGTTTCTCTACGTTACGTTGGCAGATGGCATACATATTGGTATGCGGATGGCGCTGATAGATTGGGATGAACTCAGCCCCAAAGCCAAGGCCGACGATAGCAATATTGATTTTCTTTGACATGGTTTATTTGTTTTTAGGTTCGGGTTAAATCCATTCTGGGTGTGCATGACACACGCGCTTTACGGGATTTCAGCCAATACTATTTTTTAAAAAACTAAGACTATCTTTCATTAATTGTGTTTCAGAGTCAAACATTTTACGCCAGATATTGGCCACGGCCAGTTTCTGGCTAAAGGCTTCTACCGACAGCCAGCCGTCATACTTGATTTCTTCCACCGCCTTGAAAACCTCTTCCCAGTTCACGTTTCCTTTGCCTACGGTGCTTCGGTCGTTTTCTGAAACCTGTATATGCACCAGGTGCCTGGATAACTTTCTGATGGCATCGCCCAGGTTTTTTTCTTCAATATTGGCATGGAAGGTATCGAACATTATTTTGCAGGCAGGGTGGTCTACGTCTTCAACCAGTTTAATTAGCTCGTCGGTTGATGACACCAGATAACTTTCAAACCTGTTCAGGTACTCAAGGCCTAAGGTAATGCCCAGGCTATCGGCATAATCGGCCAGTTCTTGCAGGTTTTCAACTGCCCAGCGCCATTCCTGCTCGGTTGGTGGCTGGCCGGTAAATTGTCCGAGGGCGGAGTGATAGGGCCCATTAAGCAAATTGGCGCCTAAAACCATGGCACAGTCAACAGCTCTTTTATTACGTTCAAGCGTGGCTTTACGCATGGCAGGGTCGGGGCTTATCTGGTTAAAGTCCGGGCCACAGATGGTTACCGCAATTCTGTCCAGTTCCAGCTCGTCCAGTTTTGCACGCCAGGTGTACCAGTGCGATGGGTCTGTATCAAAAATGGGTACTTCAACGCCATCAAACCCCAAAGCTTTTATTTCTTCCAATACCGGAAAAAGACTCTCGTTTATTTCTGTTCCCCACAAAAGGAGATTCATCCCGAACTTCATGCTGATTTTTTATTTTTTCACATTACAAAACTATCTTAAAAAAGTACAAAATAATGAGCCTAATTTTACTAATAATGACTGTATTTTGACATTAATTATTTTTATTGTTAAATTTAATGCTAAAATTCAGAATAGTTAGAAATGAAGCCAATCCTAAAAAAATCAGTAGACAGTGTTGTTTATTCTTTTACTTTAAAAGAGCTGGTAGAGCCGCATTTTGACCCTAACTGGCATTTTCATCCGCATTATCAGTTGTTTACCGTGCTGGAAGGCAGCGGAACAAGATTTATTGGTGATAATATCCGCCATTTTGAAGCGGGCGATACCGTTTTTTTAGGGCCGAATATTCCGCATCTCTGGCAAAGCGACCGCGTGTATTTTGACCATAATTCGGGTTTACAAACGCATGGTATAGTAATTTATTTTACCGAGGATTTTCTGGGCGACGGTTTCTTTGAAAAAAGCGAAATGCACCCCCTGAAGCAATTGCTTGAAAAAGGAGAACGCGGGCTTGATATTTTTGGGGGTACGCGAGATTACATCAGGCATGAGCTGCTAAACCTGCACCAATATGAGGGCTTTGAGCGGGTGTTGAAGTTTCTGGCTATGCTGCACGAGTTGTCGCAGTCTAACGAGTATAGTTATATTGCCAGTTTTGGGTATGTAAATACGCATAAGGTTTCGGAAACCGAACGCATGCAAAAAGTGCATGAGTATGTAATGAAACACTTTAAGGAAGAAGTAAGATTGAGCGAACTTGCCTCGCTGGTTAGTATGAGCGAATCGGCCTTTTGCAGGTACTTTAAGAGCCGCACCAACAAAACTTTCTTCGATTTTATAGCCGAAATCCGTATCGGCCATGCCTGCAAGTTGCTGCATGAAGGCAGCCTGAATATTACACAGGTGGCTTATGAAAGCGGGTATAATACCATTTCTAACTTTAACCGCCAGTTTAAAGATATTACCGGTAAAACACCTTTTATGTACCAGAAAGAGTACATAAAAGGTATCAGGTAATTCGGCTTAACCAATTTGCGGGTTAAGCAGCTTTGTTATTTTTTATTTCACCAATATTTCATTGTGCGGCAAGGCATATTGTTTGTCTAGTGTCAGCAATACTATCTGGTCGCCTTTTTTGCAGCTTGATAATACTTTCTGCACATCTACTTTCATAAAATCTTCTTTTGAAAACAAGGTGATGGTCCGCGTTTCTTTTTCTTTAATGGCCACTTTAAATGGTATTGGGTTTACTGGTTTACTTTCAGTAGCCGACAGGCTCACGGTATTCACTGTCAGTTCTCCTTTGGCATCAATAGCTATTTCATTTTTATAGCCTGTTTTGGTATACTGGTCTACCACCATTTTATTGCCAAGAAATGCTGCTGAGCAAATCTGCTGGCTAAATGCACTGGCTGCCAGTGCACAACAAAAGAATGCGGTTGCAAAGAGTTTTTTCATAATTGTATTTTTTTTTGAATGTATATTGACCCAAATGTAACTTACTGGCCACAGGCAGAAGTAAAATGAATGTAAAAAAGTGTAAATTGTATGTAATTCTGTTAAATCTGATTCATCTTTACTCTACTTTTGTCTGATTATGAAACCAAAAATATACATCACCTGCCTGGCCATACTGGCGGCTTTAGCGCTTTCGGCAGGCACATGGTCTGTTGACGATTCCGGTGGATTTCTTGAAAAGAGAGCCATACTGGTTGTGCGCGAAATAGGCCACAAGCTTTTGCTGCATGCCGGAGACTCTACCTCAACCATACTGCCTGTAAAAAAGGTAGGCGAAAGAATCTTTCAACTCGAATTTCAGAGCAAATTTTCTTTTGTTCCGGATACACTCGTAAAAATTGTGCATGAACGGCTGGCCAATGCCCAGCTACCGCTTGATTACATGGTTAATGTTTACAGCTGCAATAAGCCTGATGTTATATTCGGATACGAGGTAAGAGCCAAACAAACTGACGTAATGCCCTGCCTTGGACGTAAACAAACAACCGACTGTTACCAGATTCAGATTGAGTTTACGGGCGATTATCAGAAAACTTCCGGCATGAATGTATGGTGGGCTGTAGGGTTTATTTTAACAGGTGGAACACTTTTTTCAATTTTCAGCGCAAGATTATTCCGGTTGGTTAAGAAAAATACAAAAGTGGCCAACAGCCCTTTTGTAATGCTGGGCAGTTTCTACTTTTATCCGGAAAGAGCCTTGCTGGTAAAAGGTAAAGACGAAGTGGAGTTATCAGACAAAGAAGCCAGACTGCTGAGCATTTTTGCGGCTAACCAGAATCAGGTAGTTGAAAGAGAAAAACTTTTAAAAGAAGTTTGGGAAGACGAAGGCGTATATGTAGTGGGCAGAAGCCTGGACGTGTTTGTTTCTAAACTAAGAAAAAAACTGCAGGCAGATGAAAGCATCAGGATAACGAGTATTCACGGAAAGGGCTATAAACTTGAAGTTTCTGCCTGATTTTTCTGGGTATTAAATGTGCCTGAGTGCTAAGCCGGCAGGTAAATTATCATTGTAAATATCCTTTCGTACTGTCAAATCTTCCATCGGCGTAATTTTCGTTTTCATGGAATATTATTATTTTTTTCTTGCTAAAACTCTTAACTTTACCGAAATTATGGAGGAGTATACATTTGAGCTAGTACAATGCCTATAAATAGCTGTTTGTAGGTTTTTTTAAAGCCATTAAGCTTATGGAAGAAGAAATAATTGAAATAGAAAGATATTCAGAAAAAGAAAAGTACGCGGTCTTTGATAAGGAATTTATGCCTCATATTGACTCGATGTACAATTTCGCCTTCAGACTTACCAACGACGAAGACGATGCCAATGACCTGGTACAGGATACCTATCTGAAGGCATTCAGGTTTATCAATTCATTTGAGCGTGGAACTAATGCAAAAGCGTGGTTGTTTAGAATACTGAAAAACAGTTTTATAAACGACTACCGCAAGAAAAGCAAGGAGCCGTCAAAGGTTGATTATCAGGACGTTGAAACTACCTATAATTCGGTAGAAGATGCCGAAATGGATGCCACAACTGACCTGCGGACCGAGACTGTTCAGGATATGATTGGCGACGAGGTGGCTAATGCATTAAACAGCCTGCCCGTTGATTTTCGTACGGTAATTATCCTTTGCGATATTGAAGGGTTTACGTATGAAGAAATGGCAAAAATTTTGGACATACCTATCGGAACGGTTAGGTCAAGATTACACAGAGCAAGGAATTTGTTGAAAGAGAAGCTGAAAAGCTACGCCTCATCTATGGGCTACAAGACCGATGAAATGGCAGAGCAGGATTAAGCAGGCGGTCTTGAATTAGACTTTATTAAGGATTAGAAACTATCGATAATTAGTGTGGATGGCCAAAAGCCTGAAACAATAAAACAAAACATTAATTGAGAGGGCGCAGAGTGGAGTCCCCTAAACATTATACCAATGAAACATAGGTGTGAAAATCATCAGAAGTGTATGCAAATGATACAGGCTGTACTTGATGGATCGGCATCAGAGGCTGAGCTAGAGCATTTTAAGTTACACATGGACGATTGTATGCCCTGCATTGAGGGTTATAAATTGGAGAAGAGTATCAAAGACGCACTTCAATTAAAGATGGAAAAGAAATGCTGCCCGCAGTCGACAGTAGTAGATATAAGAGCAAAAGTAGGACTGGGATTATTGATATTAATGTTTGTGTTTGCCGAAGTAAAACTGTATCATTTGTTGTTTAGTTGATGATTTCGTTATCTTTGCAAAATATTCAGCCATCAGGTTTAAAAGCCTGGTGGCTTTTTTAATAATTCATTTCAGCTACCCACCTTGTTTGGGCAAGGTAAAAAACACTCTCAATGAAAGGTAAAGCCATTATTTTTTGCGCTCCGTCCGGCTCCGGAAAAACTACCATTGTTAAGCACCTGCTTGATAAATACGCAAACCTCGGGTTTTCTATCTCGGCCTGCACAAGAGATAAGCGCGGCAGAAACGAAGAAAACGGAAAAGACTATTATTTTCTGACAATACACGATTTTAAGGAAAAAATTGACAACGAAGCATTTATTGAATGGGAAGAGGTGTATCCGGGTGCGTACTATGGCACCTTGAAGTCGGAGATTGAACGGATGTGGGCAGAAGGTAAAAACGTAATTTTTGATGTTGACGTAAAAGGTGGGTTGAATCTGAAAAAGTATTTTGGCGATAATGCCCTGGCTATTTATGTAAAGGTGCCGTCAATGGAAGAACTGGAGAAGCGTTTAAGAAACAGAGGTACTGATAGTGAAGACAGTATTTCAAGACGCCTGTATAAGATGAAGTTTGAGATGGAGTTTCAGAGCCGCTTTGACGTGATACTTCTGAACGATGATATTGAGACTTCGTGGCAAAAAGCAGAAGAACTTTACGAAAGTTTTGTAAGAAATGAATTGAAGATAGAGCAGAAACCTCTTGAAATATAAAGAAGACTTTAAAATATATTGTGCCACGGTTTTGCTCTGATGAGCCCAGCCGTGGCACAATTGCTTTATTAATGAAGGAAGTGTCTCACCCCGGTTAATACCATTGCCACACCATTTTTATTACAGAAATCAATAGAGTCCTGGTCACGGATAGAGCCTCCCGGCTGAACTACCGCATTTATGCCTGCTTCATGCGCAATCTCCACACAGTCTGGGAACGGGAAGAAGGCCTCAGAAGCCATTGCTGCTCCTGCTAAATCAAATCCAAATGTTTTGGCTTTGTCAATGGCTTGCTTCAGGGCATCAACGCGCGAAGTTTGCCCCACACCACAAGCCAGTAACTGACCGTCTTTTGCCAGCACCACATTGTTTGATTTCAGGTGTTTGCATATTTTCAAAGCAAACTCTAGCGCTTTTACCTCGCTTTCGGTCGGCGCTTTTTCGGTGGCTACCTTAAAGTCTTTACCGGTTTCAATGGCGTTGTCTTTGTCTTGCTCCAACACACCATTCAACAAAGTGCGGAATTGTTTTTTACTTAATTCAACGGGTTTTCTGATAAGCAATCGGCGGTCTTTTTTCTTTTTCAGAATGGCCAGCGCGTCGTCATCGAACGATGGCGCAATTAAAATCTCGAAAAACAGCTTATGCAGCTCTTCTGCTGTGGCCAGGTCAACGTTAGCATTGGTAATAATAACACCACCAAAAGCCGAAACGGGGTCACAAGCCAGTGCATTTACATAGGCCTGATGCGCCGTAGGGGCTGACGCCACACCACAGGCATTGTTATGTTTAATAATTACAAAAGAGGTTTCTTCAAACTCATCAATCAGTCTTACGCAAGCCTCTACGTCCATCAGGTTATTGTATGATAATTCCTTGCCGTGTATCTGGTCAAACATTTTATCCAGATCACCGTAGAATGTAGCCGCCTGATGCGGGTTTTCGCCATAGCGTAGTTCTTTCTTTGGTAATGCTGCAAAACTTTGCAGACTATTGTAAACATCATTAGCAAAGTAAGCATGAATGGCCGTGTCATATTGCGAACTCATGGCAAAACCTTCCATGGCATAACGGCGGCGGTCTTCCAGGTCAGTGCCGCAATCTTTGGCTTGAAGTATATTGAAGACGTCGTCGTACTGGTTACGAGACGAAACAATCAGAACGTCGTTAAAATTTTTGGCAGCGCCGCGTATCAACGATATACCGCCGATATCTATTTTCTCGATAATGTCTTCTTCTCCGGCACCAGAAGCCACCGTTTCCTGAAACGGATATAAATCTACAATCACTAAATCAATTGACGGAATTTCAAATTGAGCCGCTGTCTGAACGTCACCTTCGTTGTCTCTGCGATAAAGAATGCCACCAAAAACTTTTGGATGAAGGGTTTTTACACGCCCACCAAAAATAGAGGGGTAACTGGTGAGGTCTTCTACGGCTGTAACCGGTATGCCCAGGTCTTCAATGAAACTTTGAGTACCGCCCGTTGAGAAAATCTGAACGTTATGTTCGTGCAATAATTTTACTATTTTATCTAAGCCGTCTTTGTAGTAAACCGAAATAAGGGCCGATTGTATTTTCTTAGCCATTTTGGAATGTTTTGCTATTAATGGTATGAAATTCTATGGACAGGTGCGGCCATAGATTATGGTTGTGAAAACGAAAGTGCAAAATTAGTGCTTTTTTGTAATACGTCAGCATTTTTAGGTAAACATTCAAAAAAGCCGGGTATTGAACCCAAAAACATGGTTTCAGAAGATTTTGAGTACTATTGGTCAGTTAATTATTAGTTGGCACATCGCAAAAAAATACAAATTTTATTTAACTGTAATAGTGCCTGTATTAGAGCCGGGGTTTCCAGGTTATTTCTTCGCTGCCTAGTTCCTGTGTCATTTTGCGCGATAACACGAACAGATAATCAGACAGCCGATTCAGGTATTTTACAACCATTGGGTTTACCTCTTCTTCTTCTGCCAAACGAATCACCAGCCGTTCGGCTCTGCGGCACACCGTACGCCCCAGGTGTGCATAAGATACCGACTGATGCCCTCCGGGCAGAACAAAGGCACGCAAAGGGGGTAATTCGGTATCCATTTTATCCATTTCTTTTTCCAGTAGTGTAATGTCTTCATCAAACAGGCTGGGAATTGGTTTTTTTCTTAACTCTTCCGGCTCTGAGGCCAAATCAGCGCCGATAGTAAAAAGCCTGTCCTGAATTTCTTTCAGCACATCCCGTCTTGGTTCGTTCACGGGTTGGTCTCTTATCAGGCCTATCCATGAGTTCAACTCGTCTACCGTGCCGTAAGATTCAATCTTCAGCGCGCCTTTGCTAACCCTGCGGCCTCCTACAAGTGCGGTTGTGCCTTTGTCGCCGGTTTTGGTATATATTTTCATTTGCCTGTTAAAAAGTCTTTATAAGTACTGCACTCGTCTATTAACTGAGAAGCATAGTTGGTGCTTTGATATTTTGTTTTCAGAAGATTGAAATATGTGGCGTATTTTTCTCTTCGTAAATTCTCCAGCGTTTTGTTTATCTCTTTTTCTTTTCTGGTGCGTTCATCGTCAGGTAAAAGATAAAGGCCGTCATACAAGGCAGTATAAACCAACTCGTATCTGATTTTCTGACAGGCTGCGGCCAGATAACAGGCCTTTGCGGCATCTTCAGCCGTTGAGGCGGTTTGCATGGCCTTGTCAAAATACGCCAGCGCTTTTGCTGAGGTGTAATAATCGTCCTGTTCATTTCTCTGTTCTCCTCCGCTCCATCCTCTTCGTTGCAGAATCCAGCTATTCCCAAAATAGCTCATATTATAGCTGCCACAACCCAACAACAACCAGCTTTGGTAGTCGGCAGGGTTTTTACTAACTTTTTCTTGTAATTCGGCCATTCGAAGCGCAAATGAAAGGGGCGTAACTCTTTGTTTGGGGTTGGTATCGCCTTGCCCGTCGAGATGAAAAGGGTTTACATCCAGATACGTCTTGAATGGCTCTGCCTGCCACGTTGCAGGTGAAATATGCTGCCATGCCTCTGCTGCTTTGGTGTATTGATGTTCTGCCAGCGCCCTTCTGCCTAAAACGGTGTAAAGGTAATCATTGGTCAACCCGGTTAGTTTTATTAATCTTTTATCAAAATCATTCTGATTTTTACTGCTGAAATAACTGATAACACCATAAATAGTGGCCGAAGAGGTAGAGTCTTCAATGGCATACTGGTCGGCATTGCTCATAAAATAGGCAGTTAGCGTATTGCCATCGGTTTGTTTGGAATACCCCAGCTGAGAGGAAGTTAGCATTGATAAAAGAAAAGCTTTGGCTGTGCTTTCAGAAGAAGGTATGAACTCTTTGTTTTTTTTGCCGAAACATCCTGAAAGCCACCCGAGCGTTTTGTTTTCTTTAGATTTAGAGACAGCCGCTTCCATTTTCCGGCCAATGGCTTCTGTAAATTCATCGGTTACGGGCTGTCCGCGATATTTAGCTACAAGTATCCGGCAGGCGGCGTTAAAGTTATTAGCTACCCTGAAATTGCGCGAGTTGGAGAAGCGTTCCAGCAGGGGCATCAACTTACTTTCAATTTCGGGTGTTATATGTTCTGTTTCGCTGACAAGTAATGTCAGTTCCTGCATAGCTATCTGGTCTTGCAGGGCTTTATTGGTAGTAGGTATGGCTTTTGCTTTTTGCAATAAGTCGGCTGCTTTTTTGTAGTCTCTGGCAATAAATGTGAGATAAGCAGCTGATGTATACCAGAAAGGTGATGTTTTTAGTGAAGGATTTTCTGCAGATTCTAATGAGAAATTCAATAACTTATTGAAATACCCCGGAGCATCGGTTTTCAGATTAGCTTTTTTAAGCGAATCCAGATTCCAGTACGCATATTTCAGGTCTTCGCGGGTATTAAAAAAGAAGTCCTCATTTTTATTGATTTCACGCGCCATTACAAATTCAAGTAAGGGGCTGTTGGCATTCAGGTCTCTGATTTGCTCCATCATCGGCAGGCCATCCTGAAATGGCAGCACAGCAGTGGCGGCATATATATTGGCTCGTTCGGCATCGGTTTTGCAAAGTTTCAATGCCTCGTCTTTCAGCTTGGGCAGATACGTTCTCAGGCTCAGATACGCCTCTTTGCGGCGAGTTGGGGCATTAACAAAAATCTGAGAGAACTGGTAATATGCCTGTGTTGAGTCGCCGGCATGCACATAAGCCCCGGCCATGCGCGCACAAGCCCAATCGCTGATGAATGTCTTCGTCGGCAAAGATTTTACTAAAGAATTGTAAAAGTCAATGCTTTGTTGGGGCTTACCGGCCATATCGGCCACTTTTACAGCCTGGTAGGCCAGCCGTTCTTTTATAAAGGCATCTGTGCTTTGGTTGTATTCAGACTTTATCAGGTTTAACCAGGCCTCAAAATCGGGTTTAGTGCCAGTTCCGCCTGCTTCTGTAGGGCCGTCAGCAACAGCTATTTTTTTTGAAAACTCCAGATATTGTAGTGCATGCAAATTACCTTTTTCCTTAAGCGCCTGGCTTAGGCCTGTAGTAGTTTTGCTGCCATATCTCGGGTAAAGTTCTTCCGTTACAATACTATCTTCAATGCCAGCGTAATTGGCCCATGCTTTGGTATTGGCAGCTTCTGCAGGGTCTGTTGGTGAGTCAGCATACCAATCAGAATCATCATACAAAAACTGAGGGGTAAAGTTGTAAGGATGGAATGCAGCCTCATTACGGGCGCTTTCAGGCATGAAGAAACTCTTGAACTCGTCGTAGTCGAAGGGTTGAGGCCCACAGGCCATTAATAGTAAAATAATGACAGATTTAGTCCGGTAACCCAAACGAAAGAAAGATCTGGCAGAGCTGCTCATGGCTGTAATGAGATGTAATTTCAGGATCTAAATAATAGAATACAAATGTAAGTTTTTGTGTGGAAATTTGTTTGCTTATTGCCTTCGAACCTTTCAAAAGTTCGTCATACGTTACTTCTTCTGTTCGTATCAGGTCGCCTTTACGTAACGACATTCCAAAGGCATAAGTATCAGTTTCTACATCATATCGGTTGCCGTCTTTTCTTAAAAAAGTTTGCCTGTTCAGCGTGGCTTCGTCCAGCTTATTAACAACTGTCATGAAGCGATTGTTTCGATAAAAAACCGCCCACCTGAATATCGGGAAGGCAACATCCAGCGCCAGCGGATAATTGCTGAGCGTGGCTGTGTACTGCGAAGCCGCGTTGAGGTCAAAAATAGAGTTTTTGATATTGGGGTTTTTCCAGTCAGACATATTGTAAAACATCAGCATACCTCTGTCAACAGGCGGGATACCCGTTTTATGCGCAAACTTGATTTGGTGTAAACGAATAGTAGCCGAGAGGGTTTTATCCGGGTTTTGTTGTTTCAGTAATTCAAGTAAGCGAAAATATTTCTGCCTGGTGCTGATAGTCCAGTCGCAATCAATCTGGATTTCATTAAAATACAGACCCGACCATACCTTCATCAACTGAGTTTGCATGAAGTTTGCCAGGTTCTTTATATCGGCATACGTTAATTGTTTGAGGGTCTGGTTGGTAATAAAAACGGCAGGGACCAGCGTAATGGTTTTAGGAGGCAGCTCATCAAACTGTACAGGGGCTTTTGTGGCAGGCGCATTGGCTTTAAAATCCCAGTCTATATCAAAGGCTTTAATGTAAAGTTTGTTGATATGGCAGGTATCAAGTGTTTTTTTGTCGGCTTCGGTCAATTTAAACGACGATTTCCAGTAATAAAACCCTCTGGTCAGGTCTTTGGGTGGTGTATCTGTTCTGCAGGACTGAATAAGCAGAACAATCAAAAACAGGTGAAATCGCATAAACAGGTGCCCACTTAAAAGTTTGCCAAATATACAAAGGGGTAGAATGAAAAAAGTTTTTTTGAGAAAAATCTAAATCTGTAATGTACCTTTGCCATTAAAATTGGTCGTGCTACCCGATGCATTTGTTTTAGAAAGTGATTTGCAGAGTAGCCTGTAAATCAAAAATTTCCTTCTGATGTCTATATCAAATATATTTTTCAGCTTGTGGCGTAAAGTATCTATGCCATTTTTAGCTATTACTTTAATTGTTTGTTATTTTACTTTTCCTGATGACGTAGCCGTTCATCATACTTCATCGGGCAGGCCTGATGACTTCATCAGTAAGCAAGACTTCTTTTATATCGCTTTTGGTACCATCATCGTATTTAATTTTCTGCTGAACCTGCTCAAAAGCCAGGTACTAAGATTGAATTTTGCACAGCTAAACCAGAAAAGCCTGTGGGCCAAAAATACAGATGCGTTGAGACAGTTGCTAGCCACCTGGTTTGATGTTTTCATAGCGGTTATTAATACCTACATGATTTTCTTTTTGCTGGCGCTGAGCCGTGTGAATCGCTCGGAAGACCAGAAACTGGATATTAATTACGACTGGTTTGTTTTGGCTGGTGCAGTTATTCTGCTTGTGGTTATATTTTATCTGCCCGTTAAATTATTGTACACCAATCCTGAAACAAAGGAATAAGTGTAGCCTATAGATTCGGAAAGTATGATAAACCTTGATTTAGATAAATATACGTATCATCTGCCAGATGAGCGAATCGCCCGGTTTCCGGTTGAACCCCGTGATGTGTCTAAACTACTGGTTTACAAAGACTCTTTAATAAGCGAAGACCGTTTCTATAACCTGGCAGCGCACCTGCCGAAAGAATCTTTTCTGGTTTTCAACAACACAAAAGTGATTCCCGCTAGGCTTTATTTTCAAAAAGAAAGCGGAGCGTTGATTGAGATTTTCCTGCTGAATCCTGTTGCACCTTCCACGGTCATATCGCAGGTAATGGAAACGCGCGATACCTGTACGTGGGCCTGCATGATTGGTAATAAGAAAAGGCTGAAGGGCAGGCTTACGGGTAAATACAGCGTTCATGCTAAAGATGATCTGGAACTGGTAGCAGAACTGGTTGACAACGAAAAAAACTATGTGCAGTTTACCTGGAATAACCCTGAACTGACCTTCGCAGAGATTGTTCGTTTTTTTGGCCAGATTCCGTTGCCACCTTACCTGAAACGAGAAACCGAAGAGAAGGATTACGATACCTACCAGACCGTTTATTCTAAAAACGACGGTGCCGTGGCTGCCCCCACAGCAGGGCTGCATTTTACCGAAAAAGTGTTGTTCGACCTGGTTACTAATGATATTGAATACGATTTCATAACCCTGCACGTAGGGGCAGGGACGTTTCAGCCCATTAAGGTGCAGAATGTGGTAGAACACCAGATGCACTCTGAACAGATTGTGTTTGAAAAAGACTTTATAAAAAAACTGCTTGCGAATAGGGCATTTGTGATACCAGTGGGCACAACCTCTATGAGGTCGCTTGAAAGCCTGTACTGGTTTGGCGTGAAACTGTTGGAAGGGAATGAGACTTTCTTTATTGAAAAGCTGTTTCCGTATCAATGGCAGAACGAAGTCAGCATTGAGGCATCGTTGCAGGCTGTGTTAAACTACATGGACCTGAAAAACATAGAACAACTGATTGGCGAAACCGAGATTTTCATTTTTCCGGGCTATCAGTTCAGAATCTGTAAAGGAATTATTACCAATTTTCATCAGCCCGACTCAACCCTTATTCTGCTTGTAGCAGCCTTGGTAGGCGATAACTGGAGAACAATCTATGATTTTGCGCTTGAAAATAACTTTCGTTTTCTCAGTTATGGTGATTCTTCGCTACTGATTCCGTAATTTTGCCAATCAAATTTCGTTATGGTTTAAAACCGCTATTCTAAAAATATCTTTAATATCCGCTGATGGAACAAATACACAGTCAAAAGCAATCAAAAAATACACTTACAGTAGGTCTCACTTCGCTGCTTCTTATCGTTAGTTTGCTATCATCTGCCCAGATACGGCCATTGAGCCAGTATGGCTTTAAGGTGGGTACGGGTATATCGAAAACAATTATTGTTGATAACCCCAGTAATATTATACCCAAGTTCAGAAATGACTACAATGCGGGTTTGTTCTATCGTCTTAATCTGAAGAAATTCAGTATCCAGCCAGAAGTATATTATCAGGTAAGAGGGGGCAGCTTTAAGGCTTCTACCAATTTTGCCGAAACCGGCAATACCATTTTACGTAATCAGTACCGGTACATTAGCGTACCTGTGTTATTTGGTTATGAGGTAGCCAAAAATATTTCAATTGTGGCAGGGCCAGAGTACGGCTATGCCATAAATGCCGGAACCAGCCGGGGGCCATATAACCAGCATGACCTGAACGTAGTAGGTGGCCTGCGAATTGATATGCTGGATGTGGCTCATTTGTTTAGTATTAATATCCGGTATGTTCATGGTTTATCTAATACAACAAATAAAACTTACACCCCGACTGGCAAGGCCCCGATACCTTTGGAGTTCCAGAACAGAACGCTTCAGATTTCGGCAACTTATAATTTCAGCGATTATTTCAACTGGTGGAGGAAACACGGCGACAAGAAAAAAAAGAAATAAATTTAGTAACGATGATTTGTTAAATCGTTTGTAAGTTTGCAACAGAAATAAGTGCCACGCCCCGCAAAGCGTGGCACGCTTATTAAATATACGTTTTAAATTTCCCGCCGCTTGCGGGCGTGCCGACGAATCGGTTGAGTATGAATTTTATTGAAGAATTACGCTGGCGTGGTATGTTGCAAGACGCCATGCCGGGCACAGAAGACCAGCTGAACAAAGAAATGACCGCCGGGTATATCGGGTTTGACCCAACGGCCAGGTCGTTACATATAGGTAATCTGGCAACTGTTATGTTGCTGAAACATTTTCAGCTGGCAGGCCACAAACCTTATGCACTGGTAGGCGGAGCAACCGGAATGGTGGGTGACCCCTCAGGTAAATCGGCCGAGCGTCAGTTTTTGTCAGAAGAAACACTGAAAGAAAACCAGGATGCCATTCGTGCGCAATTGTCTAAATTTCTGGATTTTGATTGTGGGGTAAACTCGGCCGAGATAGTTAATAACTACGACTGGTTTAAGGAAATAGGCTTTTTGCAGTTTCTGCGCGAAGTAGGCAAGTATCTGACGGTTAATTACATGATGTCTAAAGACTCTGTAAAAAACCGTTTGCAAACCGGTATTTCGTTCACCGAGTTTTCATATCAGTTGTTGCAGGGTTACGATTACTACTGGCTATATAAAAATAAAGGCGTACGTATTCAGATGGGCGGTTCTGACCAGTGGGGTAACATCACAACCGGTACAGAGCTTATCAGAAGGAAAGAATCGGCCATTACCGGCGAAGATAACAGCGAGGATGCGGCAGATTATCAGGCATTTGCACTGACTACCCCATTAGTAACCAAAGCAGACGGAACCAAGTTTGGTAAGTCTGAAGGTGGCAACGTATGGTTAGATGCGGGCATGACCTCGCCTTATGCTTTCTACCAGTTCTGGCTTAACCAGAACGACGCCGATGTGCCGCGTTTATTGCGGGTATTTACTTTATACTCAAAAGCTGAAATTGAAGAGATTGAAAAGCAGCATGCCGAAGCGCCGCATCTGAGATTTGCCCAGAAGGCCTTAGGTAAAGATGTAACCATTCGGGTACACGGTGAAGCGCAATATGAGCTGGCCGTGAAGGCGTCGGAGGTTTTATTTGGAAAAGCTACCCTTGAAACCCTGCAAAGTCTGGACGAAAATACCTTTACCAGTGTTTTTGAAGGTGTGCCTCAAACTGAAATCAGTAAAGAAGAGTGGGATATCTGCACCAACGTGCTTGATTTGATATCGTCAGTAACCCGCAATGAAGTATATGCCTCTAAAGGCGAAGCCCGCAGAGCCATACAGGGTAACGGGGTGAGCATTAACAAAGAGAAAATTACCGACGAGAAACTGGCGTTATCGTCTTTGCAATTACTGCAGGGCAAATATCTGCTGGTAGGTAAGGGCAAGAAGAATCATATTGTGAAAATAAGCTGATACCGGCAGCCGCCGGCTGATGCAGCAAATAAAAATATTACCAAAGATTATTAGTTATTTTATTGATTGATTTGGCAAGAATAAAAAAACTATCTATCTTTGCAACCCCAAAGGATTTTTGGTAATATACACGGGCATAGTATAAGGGTAGTACGAGGGTCTCCAAAACCTTTGGTCTGGGTTCGAATCCTGGTGCCCGTGCAAGTAAAAAGAACATAAAAATTTTATGGTAGAATTTTTCAAAAACTCTTGGGTAGAAGTAACCAAAGAGGTAACCTGGCCAAAGTGGAGTGAGCTGCAATCAAGTGCTACACTTGTATTGGTGGCATCAATTATTTTTGCTTTGGTTGTGGGTGTTATTGATTTTTTGATTGAGAACGGTCTCCGTTTATTTTATCAATCAGTGTAAAACCTTAAATTTTTGCTAACGATGAGCGAAATTAATTGGTATGTTGTAAGAGCAGTTTCGGGGCAGGAGAAGAAGATTAAGTCCTACATCGAGAATGAAGCCATTCGTCGCAAATTAAGTGATCTGGTTCCTACAATTTTAATTCCATCGGAAAAAATAACCGAAGTGCGTAACGGTAAAAAACGTGTACGTGAGAAAAGTTATTTTCCGGGCTATATTCTTGTGAATGCCGACCTGAACAATGGTGAGGTATTGCACATGATTAAAAGTATGCCGGGTGTTATTGGCTTTCTTGGCCGTAACAACGGTACCTCAATGACTCCGGAGCCTCTTCGTCAGTCAGAAATTAACCGTATCTTAGGTGTACAGGAAGAGGTTATAGGTGAGGTGATTTCTCCAACATTAACGTTCACCAAAGGCGAGAATGTAAAAGTTATCGACGGGCCATTCAGTGGTTTCGACGGTACTGTGGAAGAAATAAACGAAGACAAGAAAAAACTAAGCGTAAGCGTAAAGATTTTCGGTCGCAGTACTCCTGTAGAACTTGGTTACGTACAAGTAGAAAAGATGTAATACAAGATATTATTCGCACAAAAGTCCCTTCTGCCCAGGTAGAAGGGACTTTTGTTTTTAGGTTATACCTGGCTCATAAAGCATCTATCTGTCGCTTTATTACCTGTTTGTCAGCCTGTGTTTTGGCTAATTGATACGCCTGCTCAAAGTGATTTCTGGCTTTAGCTGTGTCGGTATCTTTGTATAACTCACCCAAAAGGGTAAAGTAATAGGGGTTATCGGGCAGATTCAATTTCCCGGCTTCGGTAATAGCTTTTGCTTTGCCATGCACCTTAGAGAACGCAAAGGTGCGGTTCAATGCCGCTATGGGCGAATATTCCAGCATCAGAAGCTGGTTATAAAGCTTTAGTATTTGCTCCCATTTCTCAAAAGTATCGGCTTTAAAGGTATGCCAGTAGGCAATGCCTGCTTCCAGATGATATCTGGACACCTGTTGGCCTTTAGAAGCCAGGTGTAGGTAATTCATCCCCTTTTCAATCAATTCTTTGTTCCATAGACTTTCGTCCTGCTCCTGGTATAGAATTATTTCTCCGTTTGCATTTTTACGCGCCTCAAACCTTGAGGCATGAAAACACATCAATGATAGCAAGGCGTTTGCCTCCGGTTTGTTAGTGGTTTCATTCTCAATGAGCATATAGGTAAGTCGCATGGCTTCCAGGCAAAGGTCATTACGGAGAACAGCATCCTGGCTTTCGGAATAATAACCTTCATTAAAGAGCAGATACAGGGTGCGCAGCACAGCATTTAACCGGCTGGGTATCTCAGTTTCAGGCGGAAACTCAATGGCTACTTTTTCGGTTCGCAGTTTCTCCTTTGCTCTGTAAAGCCTTTTATTGATGGTTTCTTTATTAGTCAGAAAAGCCGTGGCTATTTCATCTATCCCAAAACCGCAAAGAATGCGCAATGCCAGCCCTATCTGCGCTTCAATAGCAATAGAGGGGTGGCACACAGCAAAGAGCATCTGTAGCTGGCTGTCTGTCATGTTTTTGTCTGACAGGTCAATTTCTACCTCCTGGCTTGTGGTTGCTTCCGATGAAACCAAAGGGCCCACTTTTTCATTAAAAATCAGATTACGGGCAATGATATTCCTGGCCTTGTTTTTAGCAACCGCATAGAGCCAGGCGGTAGGGTTGGGCGGGATGCCCCGGTAAGGCCATGTTTCAAAGGCCAGCAGAAAGGTATCGCCGGCTATGTCTTCGGCGGTTTCAATATGTGCTATACCCATCAGTTTTGACAACACCACGGTTATCTTCCTGAACTCGGTTCTGAACAAATGTGGTATGAGTTCCTGATGCTGCATAGGGTTTGGGTGAGCCCTTACCATTACGGGAAGGGCTGCGCTGATTTTTAATGAACACCATCACCTTTGGCCACTTTTCTTACTTCTACGGTGTTGCCTTCTCCCTGCAAAACAGGGCATCCTTTAGCAAATTCAACGGCTTCGTCTATCGATTCGGCTTTTACAACAATGTACCCCCCGAGTGTTTCTTTTATATCACCAAACGGGCCATTGGTTACTACGTTGTTATGATGTACTACTCTGGCGTGGTCGTGAGGCAGGCCGTTGCCACCTACAAATTTGTTCTGAGCCGCAATGCCGCCAATCCAGTCCATAGTTTGTTTCATCCAAACCTGCATTTGTTCGGGAGATGCCACCTTGCTGCCATCTTCATGTCTGAAAATCAATAGGTATTCGTCCATTTTTTTAAGCGTTTAACGGTTTTGAAATGTTTTCAGTAACATAACAATTGAGTTGAAGCGGATTGGACAGGGCAATCGAAAATTAACATAAAAATACCAATGCTTGTCATGGAAGCCATTAATCTTTCACAATCCTCAATTTTGAAGCATTCTGCTGGCTGAGTGTTATGTATGTAAGATTGACAGCTGTGAGCCTTAATTCTGTTTGTACACGTGCGAGACAGGTAAGTGCGCTTGATTTATTGATGCGCGCAATAACATGGTTAAAAGAACAACTTGGGTCGAGCACATAATTACAGGCCTTATTGGTTGTGAGTGTAAGATTCTCAATTTCGCAGCTAACAAAGCGGATATAACTGCTCCGGCTATTGACTGTAAGTCTATTAGTGGCAAGGTCTGAGAAGATGGTCTGGGTGGCTTCGCCCCAGTAGGATTGTAAATCGGGCGAATGCAGGTAAATCTGTCTTTGTATGGGCTTTTCTTCGGTTGATTTGGGAGTTTTAAGGGTGTGTATGATCAGGGTATCGCCTTTAAAAGTTAATTCAACATATTTCATGAAATTGCGGTGCATTTCAATATATGATTTCCGGTCGGCCTCCAGATACACTTTCACAGGGCCAAGGTCGCAATTAACCACTACATGTTTAAAGGGTCTCAAAACTATTTTTTTGAAGGGGGGCTGTTGAGCCAGAGAGTCATATTCGGCAAGGCCTTCAACTTCTTTTTTGTTTTTGGGGAGGCTGAAATAATACCAGATACCACTTGCAATAACAACCAATACCATAATACTATTAAACCACCTGCGCTTGCTTACCATTTTTAAATTTTTAACTGAGACCAGAAAAGAATATGGCTTATTAATGCCTGTAAATATGGTTTAAACGAATTTCTAAAATGGCTTAGTATTTCAATTCGGTTTTCAGAAAATCAATAATCTTGTCTTTGATGTAGGCTTCATCAAACATTTCGCCGTAATGCGGCGCATCTTTTACAATAATCAGGTGATTTTTTACATGCGCTAACGTTAGCCATGATCTCAGTAGTTTAGACTGATTCTGTGGAACCGATGGGTCTTTTTCGCCCTGAATAATCAGGAATGGCGCGTCATTTTTATCTATATAAGTAACAGGGCTGGCCTGTTTTGCCAGGTCTGGTCGGTCAATTGGTGAGGCGCCAAGTAGCATACTTACGGCATCAACTGTTCCTTTGGGTTGTTCTGGTTTTAGCATGGCCAGAAAATCAGCAGGCCCGTAAAAATCTACCACAGCAGCAATTCTGAATGAGTTTTTGCTTCCGGCAGCCAAAAACGAAGGCACACCGTTGTTATGCGAAAGCGCCAGCAAAGAAGCCAGATGCCCACCCGCCGAAAAGCCCATCAAGGCTATTTTGTCTTTGTTATAGCCATATTTTCCGGCATTCTGATATAGAAACTCAACTGCCTGATTACAATCTTGTATTTGTGCCGGAAAAACAGCTTGTGTGCTGTGGCGGTAATCAATAGAAGCAAGAGCAAAACCATTATTGAGCAGCGCATGGATGGTCTTCTTCATGTAGCTCATGTCGGCATATTTATCGTTCTGCATCCAGCCACCACCATGCACCCATACTACCAGCGGCATACCGGCTTTGGCATTGGCAGGTAAGTAAATATCCAACAGATGCTTTTGCAGGGTATCTTTAGCGTAAGGTATATTACCATGAAGCCGGGTGCCCGCCGGAAAAAACGAGATAACCTTATTTGCTGGCTGCCCGAATGCAAAAGAGGAAATTAAAATGCATAAAAGCAGCGAAGTAACCGGGCTTTTCATGATTTAACTATTGGTTTAAATTATAAATATAAACAAAATGCCCGATTGGGCAACAAAGTTAGTCAATTACATGCCCACAAAACTGAGCGGTGTTGTCAATAATTTTACCTCCTTTTCTAAAACCCAGGCCACAGGCTTCGCCTGCAAAAAATACTCCTGCCTGATAATATTTACCGGCATTATCTTTCAGAAATTCGGTGTATTCCTGAAAAACAGTGTTCTGTTCAAAGTATTCACCGTCTTTATGTTCAAGAGATGCACCGTCGGCTGTCAGGATTCTCACGTTAGCTCCTTCACGGCCAAACAACACTTTTTCTACGCTGGCTTTGCCAGCAAGCGCTTGAGATTCCGTCTGTAATAAAAGCGGGTGGTCTGGGTTTAGCTCCCATAAAACTTTCAGAATACCCTTCGACTGAAACAGCAGGGTATAGGCCGGGTTTAGTACCACCGCTTTTTGGTTAATAACTATTTCGGTCAGTATATCTGCCAGTTCCGGTTCGTCCCAGCCAATATATTCCCACGGAATCAGCTTAAACCAATAGTCATATCTGGTAAAGCTGCCATCTTTAGGGTTTTGTTTGTAGATACCTTCAATGGCAGAAAACTCCACCTCGTCTATATATTCAAAAGCTACTTCAAATCCTGCTTCTCTGGCGGCCTCCCCCAATACCTGCATATTGGTGTCGTCTTCCGGGAAATCTCTCATGGTAGAGATTAACAGAGAAGGCTCAAAGCCGGGATTCTCAATCTGCACTTGCCTGAAGTTCTCTACCAGACTTTCGTAAAGCGTATTAAACTGACGGCTTTCATCCAGATTATTGGCTTTCAACGATGCCCACTGAATAATGGCGGTTTCTGGTATGCAGGTGGCGGTATCTGCATTAAATTCTATCAGCTTTATGGGCTGTCCATCCAATCCGCCGCTCAGGTCAAATCTGCCATATAAATGCCAGTGTTTGTCGGCGTCCCATGAGTATCTTACCAGTCTGTGCAGATTTTCAGGTATGCCCAGTTCTTCCAGCCGGTTGTTATCCAGCACGTGTTGAGCGGCTTCAATGTACAGTTCGTATAGCTCGTTGGCTGCTTCATAATATGCTTCAGCTTCCTGCTCAGTAACTATTGCGGCATCATCTGTAATATACGGCAATGTATCTTCACCCAACATCCAGTCCCAACCGGCATTTCGTAATGAGGTTTGAGGTGGTATCAGTAATTTTCTAAATTTCATGTATCAGATATATTTATGAATGATGGCTGTCGTGGCTTGAACTGCGGAAAAACCCGGTTTTGCCACCCGCGGGCCTGGCCATAGTGGTTCTTGAATGGTTAATGCTCTGGTGGATTTCGCCTGAGCGCTGAAAGGCAGCCGTGGTAGCATAGTACCTCATCATACCGCCGCCATAATATCCATGTCTGCGATGAGAAGAAGAATCTCTTCTTGAACCTGAGCTTTGGCTGAAACCGTTAGAGGTGTTGATGTCTGGCCTGTATTGGGCATAATTGGGGCTCATGGTTTTGGCCAGCAGGTAGCCCATACCTCCATATAGCAAGGCATTAGATAGATTGTTGTTCTGCCCTATGTGGCTGGCATTTGTACGTACCTCATTATCAATCAAAGCCTTTACTGCTCTGGGCGAAAGTGTATCCTTTTTGCCATCCAGATAAGTTACAATGGCTTTTGAGCTATCGGCCGGCACTTCAATCTCGTCGGTAATTTTAAACTCACCTTTAGCCGTTTCAGTTATATAAGTTCTTACCCCTTTTGTAAAAACCTCTACTTCTTCATATTCATAGTCACTGTCAGAGTCGTTGTTGCAACTCTGCACGGTAAAGCTGCTTCCTAAAACAGCCAGTGCCAATGTACTGCTGATGGTAATATCCTTTACTTTCCTGATGAAAGCACGGGTACTAATGGGTGTCATAATTCGGTTTAGTTTTGAGTAACAAAGGTTTCCTAAAAGTAAAGATAAACAAAGCAGGATTGGAAGAACGGTTATTTCTACTAAAAATGTGGGTAAAAATTGATGTAGCAAGTCTGAAAACGTTTGGAATTATTTAGAGAAGCAGTTTGTTGATGCTTTATAACCTACGACATTTCCAAAGAAAAATCTGATGAAACTTCTTTTACATTATTTAAGCCGCTACCGTTGGCAGGTGGTGCTGGCATTGTTTCTGGCGGCTGTTAACCAGACTTTCTCTTTACTGGATCCATATATTTTTGGGAAACTGATTGATAAATACGCCAATCGGGCCAAAGATTTTGCCGAACCTGACTTTATGAAAGGGGTACTGCTGATGCTCCTGGCGATTATCGGTGTGGCTATGGTAAGCCGTATTGCCAAAACGTTGCAAGACTACGTTGTAAACATGGTAATTCAGAAACTGGGCGCCAGTGTGTTTACTGATGGCCTCAGGCACACCCTTAAATTGCCTTATCAGCAATTTGAAGACCAGCGAAGCGGAGAAACACTATCTGTTTTGCAGAAAGTGCGTACCGATTCTGAGAAGTTTATTACCTCTTTTATTAATGTGGCGTTTACGTCTCTGGTGGGTATTGTTTTCCTGACTATCTATTCGTTAAGTGTTAATTCATGGCTGATAGCTATATACTTTACAGGTGCCTTTTCACTGGCAGCCCTTACGAGGGTACTGAGCAGGAAAATAAAGGAGATTCAGGGTGTTATTGTAAAAGAAACAACGGCACTGGCTGGTACCACAACTGAATCATTACGGAATATAGAGTTAATTAAAAGCCTTGGACTAACAGCGCAGGAGATTAAACGATTAAACCAAAATACGTTCAAGATTCTTCAACTGGAGCTTAAAAAAGTACGAGGCGTGCGCAGTATCAGTTTCATACAGGGTACGTTTGTTAATTTTTTGCGCCAGTGCATCCTGTTTATTTTATTGTTCCTGATATTCAGAGACCAAATGACGGTAGGGCAGTTATTGAGTTTACAGTTCTATTCGTTTTTTGTGTTTGGCCCTATGCAGGAAATTGGCAATGTGATTATTGCGTATCGGGAAGCTGAGGCCTCATTAAATAACTTTGACAAATTGCTGAAAAAGCCGATTGAAGTAACGCCTGAGTTTCCGACACATCTGGGTGTGGTAAGACATCTGAAATTTGACAATGTGAGTTTTAAGCATTTAACTGCAAACGCTAATGCATTAGACCAAGTGAACTTTGAAGTAAACGAAGGGCAAACAGTTGCTTTTGTGGGGCCTTCAGGCTCTGGCAAAACCACTTTGGTGAAGTTGCTGGTAGGTTTGTATAATCCGTCAAGTGGGGTAATTCATTACAATAACCTGCCGTCAGACCGAATAAATATTGAAGAGCTACGCACACAGATTGGCTTTGTAACGCAAGATACACAGTTGTTTTCGGGCACAATTAAAGAAAACCTCTTGTTTGCACATCCAACCGCCACTGATGATGAAATTATGGAGGCACTCAATAAAGCTGCCTGCCAGACATTGCTTGCCCGTGCCGATAATGGCATTGAATCAGTTATTGGAGAAGGTGGCATTAAGATTTCGGGTGGTGAAAAACAAAGACTTTCTATTGCCAGGGCATTGTTGAGGAATCCGAAAATTTTTGTTTTTGATGAGGCTACCTCTGCCCTTGATTCACTTACCGAAGAAGAAATTACCAATACCGTAAAAGCTGTAACAGCGCTGGGAGATTACATTACCGTTATGATTGCGCACCGCCTGAGTACCGTTATGCACGCCGACAAAATTTTTGTTCTGGAGCAGGGCCGTATTATTGAAGTAGGCAGGCATGAAGAACTGCTGGCCGAAAAAGGTTTGTACTATGCTATGTGGAGACAGCAGATAGGGGAGCGGAAAAACACGCTGGCAGTAGCCTGAAACTGTTGAATTTGCGAATAAAAAATGCCCCTGAGCAATCAGGGGCATTTTTTATTGGTTTCGCATTACCTTGGTAATCTCGTTCAGTTTCTGCACTTTGTCCTGAAAATCCCCTTTCAGTTTGTTTCTGATGGCCTGCAGGTTGTCGAGGGTTTCCTGAAGATTATCAGGTAAGATTTCCTCCAGTATTTCTCTGAAACGCTTGGCAAAAGTCGGCGACTTACCATTGGTTGAAATGGCGATTTTTAAATCATCTTTCTGCACCACCGAGCTCAGGTAAAAATCGCACAGGTCGGGGGTATCAGCAATATTAACCATTATTTTTCTGGCTTTGCAATCTATCTGTACCTGTTGATTCACCGATTTATCATCTGTTCCGGCAATTACCAAATCAATGCCATGGAGGTACTGGCTGTCATACTTTTCAAAAACAAGGGTCAGGTCATGGCTTTGTGCCAGATGCCTGATTTCTTCTTTTATCTCAGGCGCTACCAGTGTGATTTTCGCTTTGGGTGAGTTTTTCAATACGGCTTCCAGCTTTTCAAGACCTACGTTTCCACCGCCTACAATAAGCGTATGCAGGTGCTCAAGTTTCAGAAATATCGGAAACAGTGTGTTCATATCAAAGCGTAAAAGTCTTTTGTAATAATTGCATCATTTTCTCAAGCCCGTCTTTATCTACCTCCGAGAAATCATCCAGTTCATCGCTGTCAACATCCAGCACCATAGCTACCTGGCCGGTTTGGTCAAAAACAGGTACCACGATTTCTGACTTTGAGGCCGAACTACAGGCAATATGCCCCGGGAATTTGTCTACATCAGGTACTATCACTGTTTCTCTTGTGCGGTAGCAATAGCCGCATACGCCTTTATCAAAATTAATGCGTGTGCAGGCTAAGGGCCCCTGAAACGGCCCCAGCACCAATTGATTTTCTTTCTTTATATAGAAGCCTACCCAGAAAAAACCGAATGCCTCTTTCAAAACGGCCGCTATATTGGCCAGATTGGCAATGGTGTCTGTTTCTGTACTGATTAACGCTTCTACCTGGGGCAACAGGCTGTCGTAAATCTCTTTGCGAGTTGCTGTTTGTGGTATATATAAGGTCTCGGCCATCAATTTCCGGTTTTAAAATTATTCTTATGCTTTCAAGGCTTTTCTTACCTCGGGGGCTACCACTGAGCCAAACAGCTCAATGGTTTTTAATATTTTGGCGTGAGGAATGTCTCCCTTTACCATCTGTGCCAAAAAGCGTGTATGGCCAAAAAGTTCTGACTGATAGAGTATTTTGTCGATTACCTGCTGCGGACTACCTACAAACAAAGGGCCGTCAGGTAAGCATGAAAGTTCGAAATGCTCACGGGTTATGGGTGACCACCCGCGTTCTCTACCCACCCGGTTCATCAGTTTTTCGTATGACGGCCAGAACTCGTCCTCCGCTTCCTGCGAGGTGTCGGCAATATAAAACTGCGAGTTGATACCTAACTGAAAAGTGGCAGGGTTATGCCCGGCTTCTTTGAACGACTGCTTGTAAAGGTTTACAAACGGCACATACTGGCTGGGTCTGCCTCCTAAGATGGCCAGTGTCATAGGCAGGTTCATTTTACCTGCTCTGATAGCCGATGCCGGAGTGCCACCAACGGCAAGCCAGATGGGCAATGACTCCTGAATGGGTCTTGGATACACACCCAATTTGTAAATGGGCGCTCTGTGTTTACCTTTCCAGGTTATGATTTCCGACTGGTTGATTTTTGAAAGTAAATCGAGTTTTTCTATAAACAACTCGTTATAGTCTTGCAAATCATAACCAAATAATGGGAAAGACTCTGTAAATGAACCCCTGCCTGCCAGTATCTCGGCACGACCGTTTGAGATGAGGTCGAGCGTAGAAAAGTTCTGGAATGTCCGGACCGGGTCTGCAGAGCTTAAAACCGTTACTGAACTTGACAAACGTATATTTTTAGTAACCGCAGCAATGGCAGCCAAAGCCACTTCTGGCGCTGAAATGATAAAATCAGGGCGGTGATGCTCGCCTACTGCAAAAACGTCTAAGCCTACCTCGTCTGCCAGTTTGCCTTCTGCAATTAATTCCTGCATGCGTTCGTGTGCATTAACTGCTTTACCTGCTACACCATCAGGATGCACCTCGCCAAATGTACTGATACCTAGTTCCATGAAAATCTGTTGTGGGAGTTTTATGCCGGGATATTGACGTTATTGAAAAATCTTTTCAGATAGCTTTCTGATGCTTTAATCTGCCAGTTGGTTGACAAGTCGGCCAATGTTTGAATATGATTGTTGTTCACGAAAACAACCGTATCAGCAGCGATTAATCCGCTTTCTATGGCTTTTTTAGGCTGGAAAATAGAAAAAGTTTTTATTTCGCTACCATCAAGGTAGGCCTGCGAGCGGTCGAAGAAATCAACATTCAGTTGTTCGCCCAGTTCTTTAAACCAACGGGTAGAAGCATCTATTGAACAACCGCTGGCTTCGTACTGGCTTTCGTCAAGGGCAATAATTACAAAACGATTCAGCAGCACTTTTACTGAAGCTAATAGTGCAGTGCCGTGAGCCGCCCACTTGGTTACAGCAGGTTGAAGTGTAGTTTCAACTAAAGAAACCTCATTATCGGTTAGTGTACGGTTAGCCTGGTATATCCAGATGCGCGCGCTCTGAGGTAATTGTTCAAAAGAAATATACATACTACAGGTTTTTATTCTGTTAGATAAACATTCAATCTGCCTGTAAAAGTTCTATGAGCCTAGTATCTTATAGGGAAGTATTAAAGCGTCTGAAGCAGCAATTCGGCCAAATCATACACCTTTACCTCATGTTCTTTTTCTTTGTTTTTCACGCCGTCAGACATCATGACCATACAAAACGGACACGCAACTGCAATGGTTTTGGCACCGGTTGCCAGTGCTTCTTCAATGCGTTCTACGTTAATATCTTTAAAGCCTTTTTCTGGTTCTTTAAACATCTGGGCTCCGCCGGCACCGCAGCACAAACCATTGGTTCGGCATCGCTTCATTTCTACTAAATCGGCATCCAGAGTTGCCAGAACCTGACGCGGCGCTTCATAAACATCGTTGGCCCGGCCCAGATAGCAGGAGTCATGGAAAGTAATTCGCTGGCCTTTAAATGTGCCGCCGCCTTCAATCTTCACGCGGCCGTCGTTGATGAGTTGTTGCAGATATTGCGAGTGGTGGATTACCTCATAGGTGCCACCTAACTCGGGGTATTCGTTTTTGAGTGTATTGAAACAATGCGGACAGGCCGTTACTATTTTCTTTACGCCGTAGCCATTCAGTACCTGTATGTTCTGCTGGGCAAGCATCTGAAAGGTAAACTCGTTACCGGCCCGGCGGGCTGGGTCTCCGGTGCAGCTTTCTTCTGTGCCCAACACGGCAAAGTTCACACCGATTTTGTTCAGAATTTTTACAAATGCAATGGTTACTTTCTTGTAGCGGTCGTCGAAAGAACCGGCACATCCAACCCAGAAAAGCACTTCAGGTTCTTTTCCCTGAGCGGCCATTTCTGCCATGGTAGGTACTTTATATTCTGTAGCGTCTGTCATAGTTTTGTCGTTAGTCGCCCCATCAGACCGAGGCTTATAGCAAAAATAGTATGCTTGCATAATATTTGCAATAATAGAGCAAAATATTATTAAAATGTGCAGTTAAGTATGCTGCCAATAAAAGTCTGCTGATTTGTTATGTCATTCTTCTACAAAAACAGCCTTTTATCAAAAAAAGCCTGGCATCGGGTCATTATCCATGTTTATTTGTTGCGTATTGAACCTGCGAGCCTATGATTCATTTGTTTAATGAAGATGGAAACACCCTTGATGTAGTGAAAATGAATGGTAATTCGTTAGTTTTCTCATCATTAAGGCAATTTTATGAGCCCGTAAAATCGGAAGGGTTTGCCATCAAGTATGTGGTTGAAGGCATTGAGAGGTATCAGCTGAACGGACATAGCTACCCTATTGCAGCAGGTGATTATCTGCTAACTAACGACACCTGCGAAGGCAAGGTTGAGGTTGATGAGAACCGAAACGTAAAAGGTATTTGCATTAATATAAGCCCCCGGCTGATAGCCGAAGTTATTGCCGGTTGGAAACGACCTGATACGGCCTTTAGTGATGCAGAACTGGGCAATTTTTTTGTTTCGGCTCACTTTTTTGAAAGCGGTTATCGGGATAATGAAACCCAGCTTGGGCATTACTTAAGACAACTTACGGCAACTGTTCGAAGTGGGTTAGCTGAGCAGGATAGTATTTCTGATGAGTTCTTTTACACTATTGCCGAAAAGATTATACAAGACCAGCTTCCGGTTTTCAGACACCTGCGGGCTATACCAGGCGTAAAACCAGATACCAGAAAGGATTTGTACCGGCGTGTGCAAAAAGGACGAGATTATATAAACGCCTGCTTTATGTTGCCTTTGTCAATCAAAACTATTGCACAAGAGGCCTGCCTTTCAGAATACCATTTTTACCGTCTTTTCAAGGCTGTTTTTGGGATGTCGCCCAACCAGTATATCATTAAAAAACGGCTGGAATTTGGCAAAAGTATTTTACTGCAACACAGGTACGCTGTATCAGAAGCAGCAACGCAATCAGGCTTTGCCGATATACACACCTTCAGTAAGGCATTTAAAAGATATTTCGGTTTCCCGCCATCAGCATTTTTAAAAGGAAAGCGTACTTAGTCTTTCAAAGCCAGATAGCGGCATTTTAAAGATGTAAAGTACGAATTAGCAGAATTTGACAAATTGATTTACGGGGCAATTGATACCTTTGGGTACAAAATTTTACTAATCCTAAAATCTTACTAATTATGAAAAAGCAAGAAGCGTTTCTTCAATCCAAAACTTTCAGGGTTCTGTTGGTTATTTCAATTGTGTACTGCACCATTGTAATATTCAAAGCCGGCTATGCCACGGGCCAATGGCTGTTTGCTGTACTTAATTAAGCATAAGCCACATTTATAGCATTACTAACGTTAAACACACACCATACATTATGATTAAAAAGCTATTACTATTATTATTCGTCAGCATTACGGCAACCGCACAAAACGGAAACATTAAGGGTACTGTAAAGACCAGTAAAAATGAAGCCATTGTCGGGGCAACAGTTATGTTATCGAAATTCCCGAAGGGCGTTATCGTAAAATCTACTTTTACAGATGCTGATGGTAAGTTTGAATTTGAAAAACTGAGATACGATTCCCTCGAAATCTCAGTTAGTTTTGTAGGTATGGCTAAGTTTGTTTCAGATAAAATTATTCTAAGCGGCCAAAGCCCAACTCTTGATCTGGGTACCATTACCCTTGCTGACAGCGACAACCAATTGCAGGAAGTAGCCATTACAGCTCAAAAGGCTTTTGTGGTTCAAAAAATTGACCGAACCGTTGTTAACCCCGATGCCCTGATAAGCAATGCAGGGGTAACATCGCTTGAGGTGCTTGAAAAAGCCCCGGGTGTAATGGTAGATGTGAACGGAAATATATCTTTACGAGGTAAAAGCGGCGTAGTAGTATTTGTTGATGACAAGCCCACTTATTTGTCGGCTGCAGACTTGGCCAATTTCCTGCGTACTATTCCATCTTCTACTATTGAATCTATCGAAATCATGCCTAATCCACCGGCTAAATATGATGCAGCCGGTAATTCGGGGGTTATCAACATTCGCTTGAAGAAAAATGTAGCCAAAGGTATGAATGGTGGTTTGAATCTGTCTTATGGGCAGGGCCAGAACCTGCGTACCAACAACAGTTTCAATTTCAACTACCGCATCAATCAATTCAATTTCTTCTCTAATCTGAGTGTTAATCAGAACAATACCTATCAGGATTTGACTATTACCCGCAAATATTTCACTGATGCAGGTCAGCTGAGTTCAACCTTTGTTCAGAATTCATACATCCGGCCGTCGAACGGAAGCCGTAATCTGAGAATTGGCACCGATTATTACGTAACCAAAAAAACTACGCTGGGTATAGCATTAAGTGGTTTCATTAACCCATCGAGCCGGAATGTGAAAAATACGGCGGTTATCAGAGACGGACAGGGCAGTATTACCGGTTTGGTAGATGCCTATAATCCTATGGATATTTTATTTAAAAATGGCAGCATAAACCTGAATATGACGCATCAGCTGAATAGTAAGGGCAGAGAGCTATCGGCTAATGTAGATAATATTGTGTATAAGTCAAGCATTGAACAGGTGCTTGAAAACAGTAATCTGAACCCTGACGGAAGCCTTGCCGGCAAGACCATTCTGGCTTCAAATTTACCTTCTGACATAAGCATCAGAGTGCTTAAAGTAGATTATCTGCATCCGTTAACAAAAGGTGGCAGGGTAGAAACCGGGGCAAAAACCAGTTTTGTAAAAACAGGCAACATTGCCGATTTTTATGATGTGGCAGACGGACAACAGCAGCCCAATTATACATTCTCTAATAATTTTCAGTATAAGGAAAACATCAATGCAGTGTATGCCAACTACTCCAGAGATTTTAAGAAAATATCGGTGCAGTTAGGTTTACGTGTTGAAAATACCAACATAACGGGCAACCAATTGGGGAACATAGTAGTGAAAGATTCGTCGTTCAAACGAAACTACACCAATCTGTTTCCTACCTTTTATACACAGTACAGGCTAGATTCTGCCTCAAAGCATGTAGTTGGGCTTTCTATCGGCCGACGAATAGACCGCCCGAATTATAAAGACATGAATCCGTTTACGTATCCGATGGACAGATTTACGTATTACGGTGGTAATCCGTTTTTGCAGCCTACGTTTTCTTATAATTTTGAGTTATCTTATACTTACAACAGTTTTGTTACAGCAACGCTTCAGTATAGCAAAATTGAGAATGTGATTTCGGAGACCAACGAGCAAAGGGGCAATATCTATTATAGCCGGCCCGGCAATTTTGCGAAACAGGTATCTTATGGGATAGAATTGAACGGCTCTTATCCTGTTACCAAGTGGTGGACCGTGCAACTGTATACGGCCTATCTTAATAATACATTTGAAGGGCCTATTTATACTGAAACCCTGAACGAGTCGCGCTGGTTTTGGGTTGCAGTACCTACCAATCAGTTTACAATTAACAAAAAATGGAGTGCCGAACTGGCAGGGTCGTATCAGACCAAAGTATTGTCTGGTCAGTTTCTGGTAATTCCTATCGGCTCGGTCAGGGCAGGGGTTTCTACCAAAATAATGAAAGACAAGGGTACATTAAAACTGAACATAAACGATGTTTTTTACACCAATCAGGTGGGAGGCGACATCCGCAACATCAAAAATGCAGCAGCAAGCTGGTTCAGTTATTTAGATACCCGTGTGGTAACGTTATCTTTTTCGTTTAGATTCAATAAGGGGCAAAACCTGAAATTACGCCAGAGCGGCGGTTCAGAAAGTGAGCAGAAACGTGTGAAGGCCTGATGATAACCCCATCCCCCGGCCCTTCCCCGTTAATGGGGGAGGGGTCGGGTGGGGTTAATTATATTACGCTCTTCCATCCGCCACCTAAAGCCCTGTAAAGCCCGATGACACCTTCAAACTGACTTTTACGCAGGTTAATTAGTTCTATTTGCGCCTGCAAGGCATTTTTTTGTGCCGTAATTACCTCCAGATAAGTAGCTCTGCCAAACTTGAATAATTCTACCGATGTGTTGATGGTTACTTTCAATACTTCTACCTCTTTCGATTTCAACTCATACATCTCATTGGTATTCTCAATCAGATTCAGGTAGTTATATACCTCAGTAAAACTATTCACAATTGTTTTTCTGTAATTAGTGTAGGCAATTTTCTGGTCTGCCTCAGATGCCATCAACTCGGCAATCAGCTGGCGTCTGTTCAATAATGGTGCAAACAAACCACCGGCCACATTGTAGGCAAACGAACCCGGATTAAAAAGTACCGCTGCCCTGAATGCCTGCAAACCCATACTGCCATTGATGTTGAGCGACGGGTAAAATGCTGCCTTGGCTGAATATATGTTGGCATCGGCGGCTATTAAATCAAACTCGGCCTGTTTTATATCGGGTCGGTTTTCAAGTAATTGTGAAGGAATGCCAGCCGATAGTTTTGGTGGAACTACTGTCTCCCAGGCTGCAGCCCTTCGTGCAATTGGTTGCGGGAACCTGCCGGATAAGAAATTAATCCGGCTTTCGTTTTCAATAATTTTCTGTTTTACCTCAATTTTTAAAGATTGTGAGCTCAACAACTGGGCGCTCATCAGTTCTACACCCAACTGATTGGCTTCACCGGCCTGTTTCATTACTTTTACAATATCCAGCGCTTCCTGTTGCAGACGGATGTTATCTTCAAGTATTTTCAGTTCGTTGTCAAGAATCAATAATTCAAAATAGGCGTCGGCAATTTCAGCAACCATTGAGGTTACCACCAGATTGCGGCCGTGTTCACTGGCAATAAACCGCGCTGCTGCTGCTTTCTTCTTACTTTTCAGCTTGCCCCATAAGTCAACTTCCCATGATGACTGTAAGCCCACGAAAAAATCGGGGATGCTGGGTGAAGGCAACTTTTGCTTGCTATCCAGATTCGTAGAAAACTGGGTGTCGTAGTTACCTACGCCATCAATTGTATAATTACCGAACTTACGTGAACCCACCGACAGTGCAGCGGATAAATCAGGTCTGTCAATACCCTGTGTGAAACGTACCCCCGCACGCGCCAACTCAATATTTTGAAGGGCCACCTGCAAATCAAAATTATTCTTAAGCGCTGTGTCTATCAGGGCAGTAAGGGCAGGGTCGTTAAAAAACTCATTCAGAGTGGCCAGTTTGTGGGCATCTGCCCCGGCTTTGGCACTGAATTGCTGTGGTAGGTTTACTGGTTTTTGGTCTGGTAAATTCTGTTTTATTTTGCAGCCGCCTAATAAGACAGCTGCCATGAGCGTGTAAATATATTTAGGCTTCGGCATAAGCTTCTTCAGTGATTTTTTTAGCTTTTTTGTTACGATTAAATGTACCTGCAAAGATGATGTACAGCCCCGGAATGACTATTACCCCAAAAATGGTTCCGAAAAGCATACCCCCGGCAGCCGCAGTACCAATGGTTTTGTTACCAATAGCACCTGCACCGGAAGCAAACATAAGCGGAATTAAACCTGCCACAAAGGCAAAGGAGGTCATGAGGATTGGCCTGAAACGGGCTACTGCACCACCAATGGCAGCCTCCAGTACAGATTTGCCCTCTTTTTGTTGCAATACGGCAAACTCAACAATCAGGATGGCGTTTTTGCCCAGCAAACCTATGAGCATTACCATGGCCACCTGTGCATAAATGTTGTTTTCAAGCCCGAAAAGGAATAAGAAGAACAACGAGCCGAATACCCCCACAGGTAATGAAAGAATAACAGGCAAAGGCAGCATGAAGCTCTCGTACTGAGCAGCCAGCAATAAGTAAACAAAGATGAGACAGATGATAAAGATGTAAATTACCTGATTGCCGGATAATACCTCTTCGCGTGTCATTCCCGACCATTCGTAGGAGTATCCACGCGGAAGTTTTTCTTTCGCCACTTCTTCAATAGCGCGGATGGCATCACCACTACTGTAGCCGTCGGCAGACTCGCCGTTTAACATCGCTGAAAAATACATGTTGTATCGAGTGAGCTGTTCAGGACCGTAAATGCGTTCAATACGGCTGAAAATGGAGTAAGGTACCATTTCACCATTTTTATTCTTGATACGTAACTTCATGATATCATCTGGCTGGGCGCGATACTTAGGGTCAGCCTGAATCATTACTTTGTACATCTGCCCATAGAGAATGAAGTTAGTAGCATAAAAACTACCAATGAGCGACTGCAGATTGCTCATGGCGTTATCAACCGAAATGCCCTTTTTGGCGGCCATATCCTGATCAATATGAATAAGATACTGCGGGAAATTAGGGTTGAAGCTGGAGAACACTTCTTTTATCTCAGGCCGTTTACGGAGCTCTTCCATAAAGGATTCTGTTACTTCTGCTGTTCTTTGCAGGTTACCGGTACCGGTTTTATCAAGCAGTCGCATTTCAAAACCACTGGCATTACCAAAACCTGGCACAGCAGGAGGCGGAAAGAACTGAATCTCGGCACCTTTAATGTGTTTGGTTTTTTCTACCAGTTGCGCAATGATGTCGTCAGCAGTAGCTTTTCTTTCGCTCCAGGATTTCAGGTTGATGGTACTCATACCGAACGACGCACCTACACCGTCGGTCATCATACTAAAGCCAGACAGGCTTGAGATGGATTCAACCTCTGGAAGTTTCTGCGCAATGCGGTCTATTTCATTCATTACTTCTTCTGTGCGCTCAAGCGTAGCCCCTGCCGGTGTAGTTACGTTTACATAAACGGTGCCCTGGTCTTCGGTAGGTATAAAGCTGGTAGGCAGCACCTTGCCCACGCCCCAGGTGGCCACACAAAAGGCACCCAGAACAAGTACGGTTACGAGCCTGCGGTTAGCAATAAGGCCGAGAAGTGTTTTGTATTTGTCAGAAAGTTTATCGTAGCTCCGGTTGAAGCCATCAAAGAAACGCGTCAGTAGATTGCTTTTTTTCTTTTCAAGATGTGGGTTTTTCAGCATCAATGCACATAGCGCGGGGGTAAGCGTAAGCGCATTTACACCCGAAATAACAATGGAAATAGCCATTGTGACCGAGAACTGCCGGTAAAATACACCCACCGGGCCGGAAAGAAAGGCCACCGGCACAAACACGGCCGACATAACCAATGTAATGGCAATGATGGCACTGCTGATTTCACCCATCGACTCAATGGTGGCTTCTTTGGGGCCAATATGTTTTTCTTCCATTTTGGCATGCACGCCTTCTACCACAACAATGGCGTTATCTACTACAATACCAATGGCAAGCACCAATGCAAACAGGGTAAGAAGGTTAATAGAGAAGCCAAACAATTGCATAAAAGCAAAAGTACCTACCAGAGAAACAGGAACCGCCAGCACCGGAATAAGGGTAGAGCGGAAGTCTTGCAGGAACAGGAACACGACAATGGCTACCAGAATAAAAGCCTCAATCAGGGTTTTGATTACTTCATGAATTGATGCATCTAGAAAGCGAGAAACATCATAACTGATGGTGTAGGTCATGCCCGGCGGAAATGTTGTTTCTTTCAGGAATTCGAGACGGGATTTGATATTGGCAATTACCTCACTGGCATTTGAGCCCGGTCTTTGTTTTAAAACAATGGCGGCTGATGGTTTGCCGTTTTCCTTTGAAAGCACGTCGTAATCTAACGAACCAAATTCTAAGTCGGCCACGTCTTTCAGGCGAAGCAGTTCACCGTTCTCAGAAGCCTTAATCACAATATTTTCATACTGTTCTTTTTTGGTCATCTTACCTGTGTAGCGCAATACATATTGTAATGATTGCGACTGGCGACCGGAACTCTCACCTATTTTACCGGGGGCTGCTTCAACATTCTGCTCTTTTAGCGCCTTGATGATGTCTTCGGCCGAAATCTCATAGGCATCCATGCGGGCGGGTTTCAGCCATACACGCATGGCGTATTCGCGCGAGCCCATAATATCAACAAAACCTACGCCGTCAATTCGTTTAAGTTCGGCCAAAACGTTTATATCGGCAAAATTATAAATGAATTTTTCGTCAAGCGAGGTGTCAGAACTAATCAGGTTGATGTACATCAACATACTGTTTACTTCTTTTTCGGTTGATACTCCGGCTTTAATTACCTCTTCGGGTAATTCGTCCAATACGGTTGTAACGCGGTTCTGTACGTTTACGGCTGCCACGTCGGGGTCGGTACCTACTTCAAAATATACCTGTATGATGCTGGTTCCGTCGTTACCAGACATGGAGGTCATGTAGGTCATACCCGGCACCCCGTTAATGGCTCTTTCAAGGGGCATTACTACGGCTTTGGCGCACACTTCGGCATTAGCACCGGTGTACTTGGTTATAACTGAAACGGCCGGAGGGGCAATGTCCGGATACTGTGTAATAGGCAGGCCAATCATAGCCAGAACCCCCAGCAATACAATAAATATAGATATAACCAACGACAGAACCGGTCGGTTAATAAAATTTGTAAACATGTGTATCAGGGTTATTTTATGGCATTGTTGGCCACAAGGTCTTTTGATATTTCGTTCATTTCCACAAACTGTGGTTCAACGGTCATGCCGTCTTTGATATTCTGGATACCTTCGTAGATAATCTTGTCATCAGGCGACAAACCCGAATCTATGATATAGAAGTGAGGCATCCGGCTGTTGGTTGTAATGGGCTTTATCTTGACCTTATTACTTTTGTCAATGACATAGACATACATCTTATCCTGAATTTCGAAAGTGGCTTTCTGCGGAATAATCAGTGCTTTTTTGTATTTTCTTAGCAAACGTACTTTACCGCTGGCACCGTGTTTCAGAATCTTGTCGGGGTTACTGAATCTGGCACGGAAAGCTATATTGCCCGTGCTTTGTTCTATTTCACCTTCAGTGGTTTCTATTCGTCCTTTAAACGGATGCTCCTCACCGTTGGCCAGTATAAGGGTTACGTTTTTAGATTGCTCCTGGTCTGCTTTCAGGCCATTGGCATAATTCAGGTATTCTTTTTCAGACACATCAAAGTAGGCAAATACTTCGTCGTTTTTAGAAATACTTGTAAGCAGCGTGCCGTCTTCTATCAGGCTTCCTGTTTTGTTCGGAATCCGGTTTACAATTCCACTGAAAGGTGCTTTAACCTGCGTATATGATAGTTGTATTTTGGCAAAAGTTTCGTTGGC
The DNA here is from genome assembly GCF_024793945.1 of Emticicia fluvialis. Classification (NCBI taxonomy): domain Bacteria; kingdom Pseudomonadati; phylum Bacteroidota; class Cytophagia; order Cytophagales; family Leadbetterellaceae; genus Emticicia; species Emticicia fluvialis. The sequence goes on along the minus strand of NZ_JANUSD010000011.1, from coordinate 159,525 downwards.
CTGTGCTTCTTCCACTTTGGCTTTGGCCAGATCAACCTTATTTTTTGCCATTTCAAGTTCTGTATTTGAAACCACATTTTTATCTACCAGGTGGCGTACATTCTTTAGTTCAAGTTCAGTAGCTTTTAACTCCGTAATGGTGCTTTTAAGCGCAGCTGATGCTTTGGCAATGTTTTCGTTCAGCTCAGGGTTGTTGATAGTAAACAATAGCTGGCCTTGTTTTACATACTTGCCTTCGTCAATATAGATGTGGTCCAGGTACCCTTTTACTCTCGCTCTGATTTCTACGTTCTGAACAGCGTTAATCTCTGCCACGTAGTCAATCGGAAGCGTGGTATCGATGGCGATGGGCGATGTAACAGGAAATTTTTCCGTCTCCTGAGCTTGCTTCTGACCATCGTCTGTGCTGCAGGAAGATGCCAGAATAAGCATCGAAAGTGTAATTGTAAGATTTTTCATAAACATTCTTGGTGATTCATATTATTTAATGTAGCGCGTGTGTTAAATTAAATTTATCGTATACAAATGGCTATTCCTAGAAATTCTTTGAAAGTCAAAGTCTTTTGTTGGAATCGTACAATGATATACATAGCAGTAGCCCGACAAGGACTTTGCCACAAAGAAAAACGGTGTTTTGTGTTGGAAGCTAAAATGTTACTTTCGTTACAACTGCCTCACCAGCAGCTTGTAATGGCTGCGGAAGTATGTAGCGACGGTAAATTCAGGCGAACAAATCTGATTGTTCGGGAGGGGGGGTGTTCAGGCCCAGGTACACTTCATGTACAAGGGAGGCGGAAAAAGCAGCTTCCTTACCAGGTTTATGTTCAGCAACCACAGGATTGAAAAATCCGGAGCTGATGTATTCATCGGCGTCTTCCAAACCATAAAAGTTGGTTTCAAAAGAACAACTATCTTCAATGCTAATATCCAGACACAGCTCTGATTCATTTGTTGTGAGTTCATAGATACGGAAGGCATCACTTACGAACTGTCTGCAAATAAATAAGAACATCAGCAGTAATAAAAAATGTACGTATGTAGTAGTTTTTTTCTTAAATACCGGCCTCATGTCTTTCACCAGAAAAAGGATATCTGTTGCAAATATAGATATTAACAACTAATGCACTGCCGGGGTTTCAAAAAACTGCTAAATTTCTCTATAAACAACTTGATTTAATCGACCAAACGAAAGAAGTGCATCTATTAGGAATGGATTATTGGCAATCAAAAAAAAAGGTATCAGAAGAAATGCCCCTCTGATACCCTCAAAGATTGAATCTGCCGGAAATGCCTAATAGAGTTTTTCGTAATATTCGGTTGCCATTCTGTCTGAATCAAAAAAGGCATTCACGTCTTGCATGCTTTGCCATACCATTTGCTGCCATTCGGCTGGTTTGTCATAATACACTGGTAAAATATGCTGCTCAAGTGCATCAAACAAGTTATTGATATCTTGTGTATCTCTGTCATGCTCGGGGTAGCCCGGGGCAACAGGAACAACAAAAGAATTCTGTTTGGTAGCAAATTCGCAAATCCAGCCGTCGAATGTAGACAAATTTAGCGCTCCGTTCATGGCGGCAGTCATACCGCTGGTACCTGATGCCTCGCGCGTTACCACAGGCGTATTGAGCCACACATCAGCCCCGTCTTTTAGGGTCTTTGATAATGCCAGTTCGTAACCCGTCAGCACAGCCATGTTTGGGAAAAGATGACTTAAATAATACAGATGGTTAAATGCATTGATGGCGCCTTCGTCAAATGGGTAAGGTTTGCCCGCCCATATAAACTGAATCGGGTATCGAGTGTTTTTCATCAGTCTTTCAAAACGCTCGCGGTCTCTGGTCAGTAAATCAGGGCGTTTGTATCCGGCAAAGCGCCTTGTCCAGACAACAGTGAGTACTTCGGGCTTGAAAAGTTTGCCACACTGGTCGGCCACGGTTTTAAACAAGCTGTTCTTCAGTTCTTTTTTTCGGTCTGCTATTGTTTTTGTATCGGCTTTTTTTCTGGCTTTTTCAAGCGTTTTATCGGCCCAGTAAAGGTTATTCTGGGCATTGGTTATATGGGTAATTTCGCAAACGCCTGCGTAGCCTTTCCACATCGTACGCGACACGTCACCATGAAGTTTTGACACCCCGTTGGCTTTTTTGCTGAACCGAAGCGCTACCAGTGAATGATTGAAAATGTTATCTTTTATGCCTGTAATTTTCCTGACTTCATTGGTGGGTATGCCGTTAAAAAAGCTCATGCTTTCAAGCAGGTTGATGTCATGCTTTTCGTTACCAGCTTCTTCGGGTGTATGCGTGGTAAACACCAGTCTTTTTTTTACCTCTGTGGCATTGCCCAGTTTTTTATACAAATGAAAAATGCCCGAAACGGCGTGGGCCTCGTTAAAATGGTAAGTTTCCGGCTCATAATTGAGTTCGTCCAGCAATTTCATGCCACCCAGGCCCAGTATCATACATTGCGCAATTTTTGTATTGGCGTCGGCGTCATATAATCTGTATGAAATGGCTCTCGCCCAGGGGTCATTACCGTCAGTATCGCTGGTAAGGAAGAACATGGGTACCGTGCCGAAAGTTTGAGGCGGCAGAAAATAGGCGGCTATCCAGACAGGGCGATTCTGAATAGTTATCTGAAAACGGATGCCTGTGTCTTTAATGAAACTATATATTTTTTCGCGGAATTGCACCGCCATGCTGTTATCAGTATTCCGCCCCTGGTCGTAATAGCCATACTTCCACAAGATGCCTATGCCTATCAGGTTTTGTTTTAGTTGAAACGCACTGCGCATGTGAGAACCCGCCAGAAACCCAAGACCACCCGAATAGGTTTTCAGTGCCTGGTCTATGGCAAATTCCATACAGAAATAAACAGCAGATTTTTTAAATTGGGGGGCAAAAGTATAAGGATGAGCCAGTTGCTCAGGAAGGTTTTTCATACTTACTCAGGTGTTTGTTTGGCAATTATTACCAACAATGACATTTTTATATTTCAACTAATGAAAAATTTATACCAGCCCTTTACCATCTCACTTGTCCGTTGCCGGTTATTACCCATTTTTCGGTTACCAGTTTTTCTAAAGCAAATGGCCCGCGCGCATGGAGTTTTTGCGTAGAGATGCCAATCTCGGCGCCTAGGCCAAACTGCCCGCCATCGGTAAAACGGGTAGAAGCGTTATGATACACAGCTGCGGCATCTACCTCTGCCAAAAACTGATTGGCCAGTGCCTGGTTTTCTGTCAGAATAGCCTCCGAATGCCTTGATGAATGCTGTTGGATATGCGCCAGGGCTTCGTCAATGCCTTTTACGGTTTTAATAGAAATTTTATAATCTAGCCACTCTCTACCAAAATCTTCGGGTCTGGCCTCAAGCAGGTTGGTATAACCTGCCTCTTTAAGTACTGCAAATGCGGGGGCATCGGCATATACTTCTACGTTCCACTGCTTTAAATCTTCTATCAGTAAAGGTAGAAAATCACCTAGAATGTGCTCGTCAATAATGGCACAATCAAGCGAATTGCAAACAGACGGGCGCGATACCCGGGCATTGATTATTATGTTTTTGGCTTTCCCCAAATCGGCTGTTTTTTCTACATAAGTGTGTACCACACCTGCGCCGGTTTCAATGGTGGGAATCAGCGAGTTCTGGCGAACAAACTGAATGAGGGAGTCTGAACCCCGCGGAATAATAATATCTACAAAACGGGTGGCTTTGAGAAGTTCTTCAGTAAACTTACGGTCAACGGGTAGCAGCAATACCACCTCTCTGGCTAAGCCTGCTTCTTCAAGTGCCTGATGTATAAGGCTAACAAGGCATTGGTTAGAAAAACTGGCTTCTTTGCCGCCTTTCAGCACGCAGGCATTGCCCGACCGCAGACAAAGTGCGGCAACATCAACAGTAACGTTAGGCCTTGACTCATAAATAACGCCTACCACACCCATTGGTACTGCTATTTTTTTAATATTCAGGCCGTTTTCCAGCTTTTTATTAAGCATAACTTCACCAGTGGGGTCGGGTAAAAGAGCAACCTCCCTTAAAGAATCGGCAAGGCCCTGAATGCGGCTTTCGTTCAGCAGAAGGCGGTCATACTTGGGGTCTGATTTATCCATCAGGTCAAGGTCTTTTTTGTTTTCTGCCATAATAAGCTCCTTCGACTGCTCAATGCCATTGGCCAGCCTGTTCAGTAGTTGTGCTTTCTGTATTGCTGATAAATTTCTGATACCTGCCGATGCCTGTTGCGTAGCCTGAAGAAGTGGAAAAATGCTGTTCATAAATTTCGCCCCAATGTATTGCCTTGATTCTAATTTTTCGTAAAATTACATCGCAATAATTACAAACGAAAGTATAAATACTCACAAGTAACATGCTTATTGAAAAAGACATTAACAAAATAACACAACGCGGGGCAAGCCTTGAAACCATTCAGCAACAGATAGAAAATTTCAAGAAGGGGTTTCCGTATCTGAATGTAATTAAAGCAGCCACAATTGGCGATGGCATTATCTCTCTTTCTGACTCTGAGGCCGATAAATATGCCGGTTACTTTGATTCAAGAGCCAATGATTTGAAATTATTGAAGTTTGTGCCGGCATCTGGTGCGGCTACCCGTATGTTTAAATCTTTGTTTTCGGCCAAAGATGAAGGGAAGCTGGATAAATCAGTAAATGAGTTTCTGGAACGCCTGAAAGATTTTGCTTTTTATGACAAGCTGATTGAAACCATAGGGGAGGCATCGGCCGATTATAAAACGGTTCTGGAGCATTTACTGACCAGCAAAGGACTTGATTATGGTAATTTGCCGAAGGGCCTTTTGCATTTTCATGGTTATGGACAAACCGCACGCACCCCGGTAGAAGAGCATCTGGTTGAAGGTGCCAGATATGCCAATAGTAACAAAGAAGTGAGGCTCCATTTTACAGTTTCGCCAGAACACAGAAAGAAATTTGTTGAGCTGATTGACGCTGTACTGCCAAAATATGAAGCAGAACATGGTGTAAAATATAGCATCAGTTTCTCTGAGCAAAAACCGTCAACCGATACCATTGCCGTAAATATGGATAATACGCCTTTTCGCACGACAGATGATGAGTTGTTGTTCAGACCAGCAGGGCATGGCGCATTACTTGAAAACCTGAATGAGCAGGAGGCCGACATTATCTTTATCAAGAACGTTGACAATGTGGTGCCAGACCGCCTTAAAAAAGAAACTATTCTCTATAAAAAAGCTTTGGCGGGTGTGTTACTGGAGTATCAGGATAAGATTTTCGGATATCTTGAGAAACTATATAACGAAGAAATAAACGAAGCCCTTCTGGCCGAGATACTGGACTTTCTTGAAACTAAACTTTGTACGCTGCCTCCGGAAGGCTTCGGAGCGTATTCGTTTGATGCCAAGGCCGATTACTGTAAACGTAAACTAAATAGGCCGATACGCCTTTGTGGTATGGTGAAAAACGTTGGCGAGCCCGGGGGTGGGCCTTTCTGGGCAAAAGACCCCGACAACTCTGTGTCATTACAGGTTGTGGAATCGGCGCAGATTGATCTGGATAACCCTGAACAGAAAGAGATTTTCCAGAAAGCCACACACTTTAACCCGGTGGATCTGGTATGCTCGGTAAAAGATTATAAAGGCAATAAATTTAATCTGTTGCATTTCCGCGACCCGCAAACCGGCTTTATTACCCAGAAGTCGCAGAGTGGTAAAGACCTGAAGGCGCAAGAGTTGCCTGGCTTATGGAATGGTGCGATGTCTGACTGGAATACGCTTTTTGTTGAGGTACCTCTAATTACTTTTAACCCGGTTAAAACGGTAAACGACTTGTTAAGAAACGAGCACCAACCAGCCTGACGCACATGAACTCTATCAGGATAGATTCTCCAACTGGAATCAGGCAGGGCGAAGAAATTGATTTGAAGAAACTTAATGATTTTTTAAGCGGGGTGTTGCCGGATTTTGAACCGGTTGTAGAAATAGCGCAGTTTCCGGGTGGGTACTCAAACCTTACTTACCTGTTAAAAACGTCTGGTAACGATTATGTTTTACGCAGGCCTCCTTTTGGTGCAAAAGATATAAAAGGTGGCCACGATATGGGCCGGGAGTATAAGATTCTTACTGCTTTGCAAAACAGCGGGTACAAAAAAATACCCCGGCCTGTTATATACGCAGAAGAAGAAAGCATAATGGGTTGCCCTTTTTATATCATGCAGCGCGTTGAGGGGGTGATTCTGAGAGCTAAAGACGCACCAAAACTAATAAACACCGTTGAGCCTGCGCTGATGCGTAAGATGTCTGAGGCTTTGTGCGATAATCTGGTTAATTTACATGCCATAGACATTGAGGCACAGCATGAGGGGTATCCGGCGCTGATAAACATTGGCAAGCCTGAAGGTTATATTCAAAGGCAGATTGATGGTTGGTATAAGCGTTATCTGGTGTCTCAAACGGATGAGATTCCGGCCATGGATAATCTGGCAGCATGGCTGAAAGCTAACATGCCAACGGAAGGGAAACCCACTTTGATACACAATGACTACAAGTATGATAACCTGGTGCTGAATGCGCATGACTGGGCCGATATACTGGCTGTGCTTGACTGGGAAATGACAACCGTAGGTGACCCGCGGATGGATTTAGGTACCACGCTGTCTTACTGGGCTGAGGCCGCTGATGGTATGTTTGAGAAAGGCTTTAACTTGTCGTGGTTGCCGGGAAATATGACCCGCCAGGAGTTTGCAGACCGCTACGCTGAAAAAAGTGGAAGAGATGTATCTAATATTCTGTACTTCTACGTATTTGGGCTTTTCAAAAACGCAGTGGTGATTCAGCAGATATATGGCCGCTACAAAAAAGGCCTTACCAAAGACGAGCGCTTTGCCGACCTTATTTTTGGTGTAAAGGCTTTGTCAAAAAAAGGTACAGTATCGGTAGATAAAGGCAAGATGCTGTAAGAACGGTATTATCATCAAGCAAAAAGGGCTACCTGATTTCAAGTAGCCCTTTTTGCTTTTATTTGTATTGCTCAATAATTCTGAATAATGCCTTCTGGGTATTCAGGTTCGGGAAAAAATCATAAACCTGAGCGTGGGCGTCATAATTAAGTGTAAGGCCGGTTTCCAGATAATGATAGGCTTCATTAAAGTTGCCGTCAAGAATGAGATAAACCGCCGCCCTGTAAAACAAATCGGCATCGTCTGGTATTTCATTGATACCATCATAAATAATTTCAAATGCCCTGCTGTATTCGTTCTGTTCAAAAAACAACAAAGACCAGCTTAACCAGGTGTCTATGTTTTTGGGGTCTAGTTCTATGGCGTGGGTATAGGCTTCGTTGCTTGATACCAGATTTCCCATTTTTGCCTCGGTGTCTGCCAATAGTAACCAATAATCGGCATTAATTTCGTTCAGCTTAATGGCTTTTCGGGTAAAATGATAACTCTCATACCAACGCCCTAATTCATACAATGCTGAACCCAGACCAAACCAGGCTTCGTCCCAGTTCTCATCCAGATTTATTGCCTCATTATAATACTTGTATGCTTCATCAAACTGCTCCAGTTTTTCGCAGGCAATGCCCAGGTGCGTGTAAACTTCAGCCGTAGGTTTTTCATATTTAAGTACTTTCAGATAACACTCTTTGGCATCAATATGGTTTTCCATATTAATGTAAGTGTAGGCAAGATTAAACCAGCCTGAGGCAAACTTTTCGTTAATAGTAACCGAGTAGTCGTAGGCATAGGCTGCATCTGAATGATTATTGAGCCTGCCGTATACCATACCCAATGCAAACCATGCCAGGTAAGAATAAGGGTTGTTATCGATCAGTTCCTGAAAATAAGCTATGTTTTCTTCCAGTTTTTTGAGTTGTTCAAGACAAAAAACCAGTTCATAGAAAGCTATTTCTTCATTAAACTGATACTTGATTGCTTTTTTATAGAAATGCGCCGCTTCTTCAAATTTCTGCCAGTTCTGGTAGGTCTGCGCAAGCTGAAAATAGACAGATTCCGGCTCTTCTGAAATCAACAGAGCCTCTCTCAGGTACTCTACGGCTTCTTCATAACTACCCATCATATTACAGATTACACCACGCATATAGGTAATTTCGTTGTCTGAGGGGTTGAATGTCGAAGCCCTGTCGAGCACTTCCAGCGCTGCTTCAAACTGCTCGTAATTAGCATGTATCTGGGCCTGGTCTAAAAGTAGATCAAGTGAGTAGGGGTATTGTTCCAAACCCATTGAGCAGGCTTTCATGGCCATTTCCCATTGACCTGCCAGAATATAGTATTCAGATATTTGTTCAAACGTTTCCTCGTCAAAGAAGACCGTTTCTCCGCTTTTGAGCATTCCTTCAAAACGTTCGACAGTCGCTTTTACATCTGCGTCATCGAAGTTTTCGAATCTGTCGCTGAATTCGTGTTGCATGTAAGATTACCCAAAGTTTTTACGGCCCAACCATAGGACGGTAATTTTATAAAAATTTGTTCAGATAAGTCTTAATCATATATAAACGGGCTTCAAAAAAAATAAAAGTGTTTTGATTAAGCTTTTCAATGATGACAAATAGAAAAGAATAATGATTAAATATAATGTTTTTTTGTTAGAAGTCAATAGTCAGGGCCAATTTAATTTCTTTTGGTTTTTGGCCTTCCAGCTAAATTATTGAAAATCAATTTTATTAAATACACTATCGGTTCTTTAATAAAAACACAGTTACCCGCTTTAAGGTTTCGTCAAAATCAGTAAACTTGAAATGCAAGGCGTTTTGTATTTTGGTGTTTTTGTACACAAATTTCATCAGCGAATTTTTGGCTGTTTCTTTGGTTATCAGCGGAGCTTTACCTGTAAGCATAGAGCGGAAGGCTTCTAAACGCCAGATGATTTCAGTAAGAACCGGAGACACTTTTCTGGTTGGCGGTTTTTTATTAAACAAGCCGGCGGCCTTTGTAAAAAAGTCTTTATAACTCACTGTTCCACCGTTCAGAATATACCTTTCTCCGTCAATGTCAGAGTTAATGAGTTGATAAACAGCTTCTACCACATCATTTACATCAACATAGTTCAAGTTGCCTTCGCTATAGAAACGGTGTTCGTCATAAGCATATTTAAACAGCTGAGTGCTGCTTTTGCCCCAGTCGCTTTCGCCAAGAATAACCGATGGATTTACTATTACCACAGGCAGGCCTTCTGCATTAGCGCGCCATACTTCAAGCTCGGCCAGATACTTGGTTTTGGCATAATGTGAATTAATGGGCGATTCTTCCCATTTCTGGTTTTCATCTATTTCAATAGATGGGGATGTTAGCTTTAACTGCACATCTGGTTTTCCTAAGGCGGCTATAGAGCTTATGTGGCAAAGCTTTTTTACCCCGTGCATCAGGCAGGTGTTTACTACATTGGCGGTGCCTTCTACGTTTACTTTCAGCATACGGTCTTTGTCTTTGGGCGCATAAGAAACCACTGCCGCGGTGTGCACAACAAAATCTACCTTCTCTAAAGCCTGCTCTAACGATTTAATGTCCAGAATGTCGCCCTCAACAATTTTTATTTTGTCCGCTACTTCTTTCAATGAGTTCAGGTCGCTTTCTGCACGGCATAAAGCCAGTACTTCAAAATCTTCTTGGGCAAATCGTCTGGCTGTTGCACTACCCAGAAGTCCGTTCGCTCCGGTAATAAGTATGCGTTTCATATAGATATCTATTAAACTGGCCTGTATTCTATGTTTTGCAAAGGTAATAGCAAAACTGCTAAAAAAAAGCAGTGAGTGGTTTTGGCAAAGGGCATGCAAACAAAAACTCCCTTATTGAACTGTAAGCCAACAAGGGAGTTTTGGGTGCTGTATACAGAATATTACGCTTTTGCTTCTTCAGCCGCCGGTGTGGCTTCGGTTACTTCTTCAGCCGCTGGCGCTTCAAAAACTTCAGGTAAATATTTTGAAAGAACGTTATACCAGGTGATGATTTTCTTAACATCAGACGCATAAACGCGCTCGCGATCAAAATCAGGCGCTATATCTGCAAAAAAATCAAAAAGCTGGTTGTTTGAGAAATTCTTGTAGGTTTCTTCAACAGTCTCTCCATGTACTTCTCTGATTTTCAGGAAAATATCAGAAAGTGGTATTGACTTATTGTGGTCTTCGGTATAGATTGAAATATCTTTTAAAACAGAAACCCGTGCATTGGCGCTTGCCATTTCACGCTGTTTTTTGTCATCTAGGGTTTCTACAATTACGCCATTACGGCCTGGCTTTAAAATTTTGTACAATCCGCTTTTTCCCGATATATGGGCAATGTCTCTAAGTAATTCCATTGGATGTTAAGCTTTTTTAAGGCTAAGCCTCAAATTGTTTGAGTAATTGAATAAAAAATTCAGTAAATAGCCGGAGTCAGACAACCAACGGCTAATGCGGCTGCAAAATTATAAATTATTTTTTAAATGCCTGATTTAACTCTTCTATTGCTTTCAATAATTCTTCACGGCCTGTTTTTCTTTCTGACGAGGTTACGAAGTACGGAGGAACCTTGCTCCAGGTCATTAACATTGTTTTTTTGAATAAGTCAATGTTTTGCTCGGCTGTAACTTTGCCCACTTTATCGGCCTTGGTAAATATGATATAAAACGGGATGTCCTTCTCGCCCAGCGCATCAATAAAGTTCAGGTCAACGGTTTGTGGTTCAATTCTGATGTCAATCAGTACAAATACGCACATCAGGTTTTCGCGGTAGGCCAGGTAGTCCCAAATCATTTTATCCCATTTGTCGCGTTCGGCTTTCGGGGCCTTTGCAAAACCATAGCCGGGTAAGTCAACAAGAAACCATGCATTATTAACCATAAAATGATTGATAAGCTGGGTTTTGCCGGGTGTCTGCGAGGTCTTAGCCAGATTTTTGGTTGCCGTAAGCATATTAATCAATGAAGATTTACCTACATTTGACCGGCCGATAAACGCGTATTCGGGCAGTAAAGGTTTTGGGCTCTTACGGTAGTCGGAGGCACTCTGTACAAATTTGGCTTCTGTTTGCTTCATAACATTTCTCTGTTGGCCAATACAAATTATTGACTTGGGTATCTCATTCTTTTAAACAAAGAAGAGAGAACAAAGCACAAAGGTAGTACTTTTTTCTCTCTTCTTCTGGTTTGTAAGCCTTGCTTTACGGGCAACGGTTACTTTATCTCCATTTCAAATGGTATTCTGGCCTGTAGTTTATCCATGCTTTGTAAGGTTTTAACCTGTTTTGCCAATGGCGCCAGTGTACCCAGATATGCCCTTAGTTTTTCTTCTTCTCTTTCCTTGCCGAATTTCTCCATAAAGGCCTCAATTCCGGTCTTCTGTATCGGGTAGTATTTCACCCGGTAGTCTCCTTCTTTTAATTTTGCTTTTTTAGCTGCAATACTGATGGCAACATCCATCCCTCCTAAAACATCAACCAGACCATTTTCTTTGGCTTGTTTGCCTGTCCAGACCCTTCCACCTGCCAGAGATTTCAATTTCTCAATGCTCATGTGGCGGCCTTTGGCTGCTTTTGATGTAAACTCTTCGTACCCGCGGTTAACACTGTTCTGAATCATCATTTTTTCGGCATCGCTCATGGTGCGGGTCGCTGAAGGAAAATCTGAATATTGGTGTGTACCCACGCCGTCAAAAGTAATGCCCAGTTTCTGGTTCATCAGGGTTTCAACATTGAAAAGCATACCAAATATACCAATAGACCCGGTTATGGTTGTAGGGCGTGCCACAATGGTATCGCAAGGCATAGCCATATAGTATCCACCGGAAGCGGCGTAGTCGCCCATTGAGGCAATAACCGGTTTTACTTTTTTGGTCAATTCTATTTCTCTCCACATGATGTCAGACGCCAGCGAACTACCACCACCCGAGTTGATTCTGATTACGACGGCTTTCACCTTGTTATCTTTACGAGCTTTTTGCAATTCTTTAATGATTTTGTCTGAACCAATAGAGCCATCTTCGCCTTCTCCGGTTACAATATCTCCTTCTCCTACAATTACGGCAATTCTGTTTGACAGGCTTCCTTCCTTAACAAACTTCTCGGCTTTCAGATATTTATGAATACTGATGTAAGATATTTTCTTGTCATTTTCTTCTCCGGCAGCTTTTCTCAATGCCTGTTCAAATTCGTCCCAGTAGCCTGTGTTGGTTATTAGTTTGTATTTTACGGCATCAGACGGTTCCTGAATCAATGCGTTGTTAAGAATATTGTTCAGTTCTTCCATTGGGATTTTTCTCGATTCCGAGATGTCTCCATAGAAGCGCGCGGCTATGTCGTTTATAAAAGATTGTGTCTGCTCGCGGTTGGCATCACTCATATTGGTTCTGATGAAAGGCTCAACGGCACTTTTATACTCACCAACTCTGAAAATCTCGGGCTTCACGCCTATTTTTTCAAAAAGGCCTTTCATAAAAGTATATTTGGCGCTTAGTCCGTTAAAATCCAGGCCGCCACTTGGGTTAAGGTAGCTTTTGTCGGCCACGCTTGATAAATAGACAGCGCCCTCAGACATCACTTCGGCATAAGAGTAAATAAACTTTCCTGATTTCCGGAAGTCAACCAAATACCCTCTGATTTCCTCAAGCGTAGCAAAACCGGCTGTAGGGTACTCTGCATGCAGGTAAATGCCCTTGATGTTCGGGTCTAGTTTGGCGTTCGCAATAGCTTCTTTTATTTGAGGTAAACCTACCTGCCCGGGGCCTCTGCCACCAGAAAGAAGCTCGGTGAAGGGATCCTCCTGAGGTGTGTTCTCTCGGATTATCTGATTAAGGTCTAATTTTAGAACGGAGTTTTTTGATACAAATGTTTTTTCGTCAGAATTAGACATCAATGAGCCAATACCCACCAGTATAAAGAAACAAACTACAAAAAACAAAAGCAGCCCAACGATTGTCGCAAAGACGTATTTCAGGAATTGTAACATAATTTTTTAAAACGGTATAGTTAATTTAGTGTTTTCATGTATAAGAATTACTTTTTCAAGACCTCAGGGTAGCTGTTTAGTTGCGGTTTAGCTCCGGATAGTTTTTCAAAAATAATTATTAATTGCAAAAATATATGTTGCCACATTAATAAGTACAGATATTTTGATAAATGGCAGAAGTATTAGCTAAGAGGAAATTTGAAAGGATAAAAAAAGGCACCTGTAAAACTCAGTTGACAGGTGCCGGATTTTTAGTTTGTGACAACGGTGTTTGACACCGGCAGAAACTGCCTGATGGCTCCTATGCCACCATCAACATTTATGACGTTATCGAAACCCCTTGATTTTAAGATTGAACTGGCAATCATAGACCGGTAACCACCTGCGCAGTGTATGTAGTTGGTCTGGTCTTTAGAAAACTCGGCCATGTTTTCGCTGATGTAAGCCAGCGGAATATTCGTTGCACCGGCTAAAAACCCGGTCTCAAACTCAGTAGCCTTGCGCACATCTTTTACCAGTTTATTGCCGTTTTTATATTCTTCGGCAAATTGCTCTGCCGAAATAGAAACAATACTATCAGTTTCTTTGCCCGCTGCCTGCCAGGCTTCTATGCCGCCCTTCAGGTAGCCTATAATGTTATCATAACCAACTCTTGATAAGCGCGTAATTACCTCTTGCTCTGTGCCGTCGTTGGCTAAAAAAAGTATCGGCTGATTAATATCGGTTATCAGCGTGCCAACCCAGGGTGCAAAGTCGCCTTTCAGGCCAATATTGATACTGTTGGGTACAAAGGCATCTTTAAAGTACTCTGGCTGGCGGGTGTCTATAATTACCGCGCCGGTTTCGTTGGCTGCTGCCTCAAAAGCCTCTGGCGACAATGGTTGCATGCCGGTCTGCATTACGGCTTCCAGGCTTGCTGACCCTGCTTTGTTTAGCTGCACATTTTTAGGGAAATAATAAGGCGGAGGCGTTAAACCATCTGTTACGGCATTGATGAACGCTTCTTTGGTTTGTTGCTGCAAAGCGTAGTTTACCTGTTTCTGATTGCCGAGGGTGTCGTAGGTTTCTTTGCTCATGTTTTTGCCGCATGCCGAGCCTGCACCGTGTGCCGGATACACAATCAGGTGGTTGGGCAGGGGCATAATCTTTTCATGCAACGAATCATATAAATAACCTGCCAGGTCTTCAACCGTTAGGTCCGACTTCTGGGCCAGGTCTGGTCTGCCCACGTCGCCTATAAAAAGGGTATCGCCGGTAAAAATGCAGTATTCTTTTCCTTGTTCGTCAAACAAAAGATAACAGGAAGACTCCATGGTGTGCCCCGGTGTATGCAGCACTTTTATTTTTATTTCGCCCAATTGAAATGTTTGTCCGTCGGTGGCAATGATACTTTCAAAAGCAGGATTGGCATTGGGGCCATAAATAATGGGCGCCTGTGTTTTTTGCGAAAGCTCGAGATGCCCCGATACGAAATCGGCATGAAAATGGGTTTCAAATATGTATTTTATGGTGGCTCCGTCTTTACGGGCTTTGTTGAGGTAGGTGTTTACTTCACGCAGCGGGTCTATAATGGCAGCTTCTCCGTCTGATTCAATATAATAGGCACCCTGAGCCAGGCAGCCCGTATAGATTTGTTCGACTTTCATGCTTTTGTTGATGTGTTCTGTTTGCTTTTGTCAACGTGAATTTATAAAAAATTGTTCATCTGCCATTCATCAGGTGCCGAATCAACAAGATACTTCAGCAGCCCGGTCAAAAAAAAACTTACCCCGCGCAAAGCGCAGGGCCAGCCAAAACTATTGATTAATGATTGAGATGGCAATCGGCTAAACCATTTTGCCAAGCACGTCGGCAATTTTGCGGTCGTTGGATAAACGAGGGACTTTATTCTGCCCACCCAGTTTACCTTGAGAACGCATATAGGTAATAAAGGCATCGCGTTTCAGCGGTGTAATAACCAGGCGCTGAAGAATGCTTCCGGTTATGAGGTCGTCGTAATAAACATTCAGTTCGGTCATTCGTTTGTCGAGGTCTTCGGCAAACTGAGCTATGTTTTTTGGCGGTGTGGCAAATTCAATAAGCCATTCATGGTAAGGCAAACCCTCTGCCGGGCTTACCATTGGCGCCACTGTAAACTCAATCAGTTCTACTTCCGGATGGCGTTCGCAGGCAAACTTCATTGCTTTTTCTACTTCTTCCCCAATCACGTGTTCGCCAAAGGCTGAAATAAAATGCTTGATACGGCCCGATACTATTACTTTATAAGGGTCAAGGGATACGAACTTTACGGTGTCGCCGATAGAGTAACCCCATAAGCCTGCATTATTGTTTATTACGAGCGCGTAGTTCTTACCCAGTTCAACCTGCTCAATGCTCAGGCGGGTTGGTTTTTCGTTGAAATATTCGTCAATAGGTATAAATTCATAGAAAATGCCGGTGTCTAACAGCAGCAGCATTCCTGGGTCGCCCTGTTTATCCTGATAGGCAAAGAATCCCTCAGAAGCCGGAAAAAGCTCTACCGAATCAATTTTTTTGCCGATAGACTCATACAGTTTAGCGCGGTAGGGTTCAAAATTAACACCGCCATAAACGAACAATTCAAAATTAGGGAACACATCTTTTATCTTTTTGCCCGTACGAGCCTGAATGCGGTCGAAGTACATCTGTACCCAGGGCGGAATACCCGATATGAGGCTCATGGGCTGATTGATGGTTTCATCAATTATTTTCTCCAGTTTTTCTTCCCAGTCTTCAATGCAATTGGTTTCAAAAGACGGCATCCGGTTGCTTTGCAGATAAGCAGGTACGTGATGGGTAGAGATTCCGGACAGACGGCCTATATGTATGCCGTTTTTTTCTTTCAGCTCCGGGCTACCAGATAAAAAGATAAGCTTGTGGTCCAGAAACTGCGATTTACCTGTCTCATGAATATAATTGAGCAAAGCGTTTTTGGCCGAGTTAATATGATTATGGATAGAGTCTTTTGAAATAGGGATATATTTGGTGCCAGAGGTAGTACCAGAGGTTTTAGCGAAGTAGAGAGGTTTACCCGGCCAGAGAACATCTTCACGGCCGTCGAGAATCAGATTAACATAATCTTTTATGTCTTCGTAGTCTCTTACAGCAACCGCCTGCTTGAAATTGTCATAAGACCTGATATCCTTAAAATAATGGTCTTTGCCAAAGGCGGTATCGGTTGCTTTTTCAACCAGCGTTTTTCTCCATCCGGCCTGCACTTCTGCCGAACGGGCCATCCATTTTTTTTGCCGGGCAACAACATAAGCTGCCAGCGGTTTGCTTAAAATTGACCGTATTCCCATAATGTGGCAAATATAGGAGTTTAGAATAAATATTGTTCACAGGTCGTTATTAGTTTGGTAAGTTTTAATACTGCATTGCTTGCCAGTACATAAAAAAGAAGGTAAAAGCGCCGTAGAAACGATTAAGCGGCGCCATGCCAACATACTGCGAAAATTAAGGGCCTAAACTTAAGGAAAATAAAAAAACGGCGGGGTTCTATGCCCTGCAAAGTATTTATATTATTCGGCCAATTAAAAAGTAAAAAATTTATTTTTCACAGAAGTTTGCAAATAATAATTGTAAATTTGCGGGCAAATTTAAAAAACTTATTAACTCATAAAGCTCAATATGGCTGGATTGTTTAATTTTCTCACGAGTGACATCGCGATTGATCTGGGTACGGCAAATACCCTTATTATCTACAAAGACCAGATAGTTGTAGATGAACCCTCAATTATTGCTTTAGACAAGATTACCGGAAAAGTGTTGGCCATTGGTCATAAAGCAATGCAAATGCATGAAAAAACGAACGAAAATATAAAAACTATCCGTCCGTTAAAAGATGGTGTAATTGCTGACTTTACCGCCGCCGAATTGATGATTCGGGGAATGATAAAAATGATTGAAACTGGTCGTAACTGGTTTTTTTCACCATCGCACCGCATGGTGGTTTGTATTCCGTCAGGCATTACTGAGGTTGAAAAACGTGCGGTAAAAGATTCATGCGAGCACGCCGGAGCCAAAGAGGTTTACATGGTGCACGAGCCCATTGCAGCAGCTATTGGTATTGGCATTGATATAGAACAACCCAATGGCTCAATGATTGCCGATATTGGTGGTGGTACTACCGAAATTGCAGTAATAGCGCTTTCGGGTATTGTGTGTGAGGCGTCTATCCGTATTGCGGGTGATTTATTTACGAGAGATATTGTTGATTACATGCGCCGCGAGCATAACCTTTTGATTGGTGAGCGTTCGGCAGAATTTATTAAAATTCAGGTAGGAGCAGCTTTGCCAGACCTGGATAATCCGCCGGCTGATATCGAAATCCGTGGCCGTGACCTGATGACGGGTATTCCGAAAGAAATTAAAGTAACTTACAGCGAGATTGCCTATGCCCTTGACAAATCAATTTCTAAAATTGAAGAGGCTATCATGCGTGCATTAGAGATGTCTCCACCAGAGCTTTCTGCAGATATTTACGAAAACGGCATCTACCTTACCGGTGGTGGCGCCTTGTTGCATGGTTTAGACAAGCGTCTGGCTATAAAAACAAAATTACCTATCCATGTGGCCGACGACCCGCTTCGTGCCGTGGTGCGCGGTACCGGAGAAGTGTTGAAAAATATTGAGAAATACAGAGCCGTTATTGTTCAGTAGATTTAGTAATCTTCAAACTATAAGCTACGGGTTGTATTACTCGTAGCTTATAGTTTTAATTTATAAAGACTTATGTCGCAACTCTTCCGTCTGATATATCGGATACGAAATTTCCTGTTGTTTGTGATTTTAGAAATGCTGAGTTTCTGGCTGATAGTGAAGAACGATTATTACTGGGATGTCTCATTCTTTAATACCTCAAACTACTACGCTGCCAAAACCCTGGAGGTATCAAACTATGTGAAGAGTTATATGAACCTCGGTAATGTAAACGAGCAGCTGGTAACCGAAAATGCCGAGCTGAAGCGCGCCATGATTGCCATGCAGGAATTAAAAGGCCGCGAGGGAGACTATTACAAGGTAGATTCGGCCTATGCCTCCCGGTTTGAATTTAAGGTTGCCAAGGTTGTTAATAATACGGTTAACTTGTCTAAGAACTACCTTACTATTAACAAGGGTAAGCTAGACGGCATTGAACCCGGTATGGGCGTTATTTGTCCGCAAGGTGTGGTTGGGCAGGTTATGCAATGTTCAGACCACTTCTCGCGTGTGTATTCCATTCTGCATTCAGAATTTAATGTTTCAAGCGAGGTAAGAAGCGAAGCCCTGCGCGCCAAAAATGAAAAAGCATTAGGTATTGCCAAATGGGAAGGGCTGGACCCCCGGTCTATTGAGCTGACAACTATCGGGCGATTCAAGCCTATCAAGAAAGGTGACTCCGTGATGACATCTGAACAGAACGTGATTTTCCCTTCAGGAACCATGGTGGGTAGAATCAGTAAAATAGGCACAAAGCAAGATGAAGCATTTTTTGATATTGAGGTAGAGCTGGCAACTGATTTTCAGAACATATCGTACGTGTATGTAGTGAATAACAAGTTGAAAAAAGAGCAGGAAAAACTCGAAGAATCGACCAGACCCGAAGTTAAAAAATAATATTGCAGACCAGCCATACAGCGGGTACCCGTTGTGCATTGTATCAATTATACGCAAGACTTTAAATGAACTCCCAGACCGTCATAAAGTTAATAGTAACCTTTTTCATTTACCTCATCTTACAGATAGTGGTGCTCCGCAATTTTGTATTTTTTGATGTGGCCTTCTGTTTTGTATATGTTGCCTGTATACTATTGTTGCCTTATGAGATTCCGACCCTCTGGGTTATTCTGATAAGTTTTCTTACCGGTTTGCTGGTTGATATTTTCTATAATACAGCCGGGGTGCATGCAGCTGCAAGCGTGCTGGTAGGGTATAGCCGCGGCAGCATTGTTAAGTTTTTGCTTCCAACCAAAGGTATTGATAACGAGATAGTCATCTCATTGAAAGACATGGGAGCAGAGCGATTTGTGAGATATATTTTCATACTTACCCTTATACATCACACGGCTCTGTTTTTTATAGAAGCGGGCGGGTTTACGTTTTTTCTTATTACCATTCTCAAGGTAATCAGCAGTGTTGTGTTTACTTCATTTATGATTATTATTCTGCAGTACGTTAGAGGAAACTGACAGGCCATTAAAAACGATTTTTTTAATCGTATAAAAAGTAATTGTAAAACTTATTTATTGGGTTTTAAAAATGCGTTTTCAGCTATATATTCTTGCCATTCTATTTTCTGTTTTCAGTTTTTCTTGTCAACAAAAATCTACTGATGCTTCTTCGTCTGAACCATCCGTAGACAGCGCTGCTATCCGAAAGAGAGAAGCACGTATCAGAAAAGACATCAAAGCCGATATAAAAGCCGGGCTGATTGAAGAAGTAATGAAAAAGAAACAGGCACAGGGCTTTAACGGAACCGTACTGGTTGCACAGAAGGGGATTGTAGTTTACCAAAACGCTTATGGCTACGCCAATTTTAAAGACACCGTCCGAAATACCCTGCAATCTAAATTTCAGCTGGCCTCACTATCCAAAACATTTACGGCTGTAGCTGTAATGAAACTGAGCGAGCAAGGCAAACTTGGGCTTGACAACACAGTTAAAGACTATTACCCCGATTTCCCCTATGAGGGTGTAACCATCAGAAGTCTGCTATGCCACCGCTCAGGTTTACCTTATTATCAGTATACTTTTGATAAGGTTGTAAGAGGAGACAAAATTTACCCAACCAACCAGGAAATGATGAAGTGGTTTGCTACTACTAAACCTACTCCGGCAATTTTTAACCTGCCCGATCATTTCTTTAGTTACAACAATACCAATTTTGCCATTTTAGCGGCACTGGTAGAGAAAGTAACAGGTATGGGCTTTGACCAATACATGCGCCAGAACATTTTTGTGCCGCTGGGCATGAAAGATTCTTTCATTGCTACCTCTAAAAATGACTCGCTCAATATCAACCGTACCTATGGGTACCAGTTCGGGCAAAGGTTACCAAAAGATTATTATGACGATATAACCGGCGACAAAGGCGTGTTTTCAACCGCCGGTGATTTGCTGAAATGGTATAATGCTTTAAGAGATAACAGGATTATATCGAAGGAATCGTTGAAAGAAATGATTCTTCCAAGGAGTTTTGAGTATCCTGGTTTGCGCAATTATGGCTACGGATTCAGGCTATGGGTGAATGCCAAACAACAAACCGACTACGTGTACCACACCGGCTGGTGGAAAGGCTACAATACCATTATGTTTTTTGACTTGCGTGAGGATTTCGTAATTATACTGCTGAGCAATCGCTACAACCGTTCGGTGTACAATATAAAAGAGATTGTTGATATTATGAATGAAGGTAAGAAATCAACAGTAGAAGAAAATATACTGGACGAGTAAGAACTTTTTTATTCAAAGGCAGGTATTAGATACACCGGGTAAAACCTAAAAAAACAAAATGAAGAGCTATCAGCCCATCGCAGACCACGCTACTGCATATATAAAAAAAAACAAATCAACCTCTTCTATCATTTCTTATCTGCGGCTTTTTCTGGCCATTGCCGGGTTATACATTCTGTTTGTTATCATTAGAGACGGTTCTTCTGTTGTGCTTGTTACAGGCGCCGTTTTGGTGCTTGCCTGTTTTTTGTTTTTTGTGAACTATCACCAGAAGATTATTGAGCGCATAGAATTTCATGAGTCTATGCTCAAAGTCTGCGAAAATGAAACAGCGGCTGTAAATGGTGTCTATGACCAGTTTGAAGATGGAAAGGAGTACCACGATAAGTCACATTTTTTTTCGTTCGACCTTGATATATTCGGAAGGCATTCGCTATTTCAGTTACTGAACCGAACCGTTACCCAGTCGGGCAGGGATACGCTGGCCCGGCAGTTGAAATTCCCTTTTTTGCAAAGACAAGCCATTGAAGATAGACAAACGGCCATTGCCGAACTAGGCAATAAAGTAGCTTGGAGGGTTGATTTTCTTGCAACGGGCAACCTGCTTGAAAAAGACGAAAAGAGATACCAGGAGCTTCTTAAATGGCTAAAAACAGAACCAGTTGATTTACTGGGCAGATACAGATTTTTACTTTGGCTGGTGCCGGCCATCAATGCCATTTTATTGGGCTTGTGGTTGTTTGATATAATTACGTTCAGGGTATGGCTGCTTACATTGATAGCCCAATCAGTTTTTTCTTTTGTGAATCAGAAGAAACTGAGCTCACTTTATTTGAATATCAGCAAAAATGCTTCCAATCTGCAGAAATACACAGAGTTGTTCAGGTTGATTGAGAATGAGCCATTTTCTGCTACTTTATTGAGTAGTCAACAGGCAGAACTGTCAAAACCTGTGCAGACATCGGTTATTATACAAAAACTGGCTACAGTATCGGCCTATTTTGCCATCCGTAACAGTGTATTTGCCCCTGTTTTGAATGCTTTGTTTCTGTGGGATTACCAATGTGCGCACCGTTTTGAAAGCTGGAAAGTTCAGTACAACGATTCAATACTGAACGCCTTTACAATACTGCATGAATGGGAAGCGCTGATAAGCGTTGCCTGCTTCAACTTTGCCAACGATGGCTACACCGTGCCTCAGATTTCAGACACCGTGATACTTGATGCCACACAGATGGGGCATCCGCTGCTAAAAAAGGGCAAAAGCGTAAACAACGATTTCAGCATTAATAAAGAGGAGCAGATATTTATCGTTACCGGAGCCAATATGGCGGGTAAAAGTACTTTTTTACGTGCCATAGGTGCTAATATGATATTGGCTATGACAGGCGCTAACGTCAGAGCCGAAAGGTTTGTGTTTAAGCCGATGCAGGTTTATACCTGTATGCGCATCTCTGATTCAATAGATGAGGGCGAGTCATATTTCCATGCCGAATTGCTCCGCTTGCAACAGGTTGTAAACCTGCTGGCGTCGGGGCATGAGTTATTTGTGATTCTGGATGAGTTGCTAAAAGGCACAAATTCAAAAGACAAGTTGCGGGGCTCTGAATTGTTTCTTGAAAAGCTGGTGCAGTATAAAACTGTTTTTGGCATGATAGCCACACACGACCTGGACCTAACGGCCATGGCTACGCAGTATCCTGAAAAAATAAAGAATATCTGTTTTGAAATAATTATAGAAAACGACAAAATGCGGTTTGATTACAAGCTAAGAGCAGGCGTAACTCAAAACATGAATGCCTTGTTTCTGATGAAACAGATGGGCATTGTGTAGTTTATCTCTTGAAACTTTTAAACCAGCTCCATACTTTCATCATAATTACACCAAATACCGCTTCTCTGAAAATCTTGGTCGACATCTTCGAAACTCCTTTGGTGCGGTCGGTAAAAATAATAGGTACTTCAGTGATATTGAATTTATAAAGGAAGGCGTTAAATTTCATTTCAATCTGAAACGCATAACCAACAAATGTAATTTTGTGTAGCGGTATGGTTTGCAGTACTTCACGCCTGTAGCAGATAAACCCGGCGGTAGGATCCATTATTTTCATACCCGTTACAAATCTTACATATACGCCTGCAAAATAAGACATTAGCACACGCCCGATAGGCCAGTTAACAACGTTTACACCCTTGATATACCTCGAGCCCACGGCCACATCAAAACCATCTATTTTGCAGGCTTTGTATAACCTTACCAGGTCTTCAGGGTTGTGCGAAAAATCAGCATCCATTTCATAGATAAATGCATATTTTTTTTCGATAGCCCATTTAAAACCATGTATATAGGCAGTACCCAGGCCGAGTTTTCCGCTGCGCTCAACCAGATGCAGTTCGTTCGGAAACTCCTTCTGTAACTCTTTCACCTTAAGGCCTGTACCGTCAGGAGAACCATCATCAATTATCAGAATATCAAATGCTTCATCCAGATTGAAAACTTTTCTGATAATGGCTTCAATGTTCTCAATTTCGTTATAAGTGGGTATAATAACCAGGTTGTCTTTAAACATTTACTTTTATTTGTGTTGCGGTTGCTTCAATCTGTTTTTATTTGTTTTTTCTGCTTTCGTTCGTCCAGTATATTCAGGGTTTCGTCATACACTTTCACCATCAGTCCCGGATTCTTCACGTAAAATTTATAGCTGTTTTTATACTGTGCAGTATCTACTTTGTATTTGGCCATTATTCGGCGTTCCAGTTCAATATACGCCACCCGGGTTGAATCATAATCATTAAAAGTGAGCCTGTTTACCTTAGCCTCTGTCAGGTGCACATCTGCCAGAATCTTAGCCATGGTTTTCATGTCAATTACATCTGCCGGTATTTTGGGGTCTGGTATACATGAAGCGAGCGCTGAAATAAGAGCTAAATGTAAGATTATTTTTTTTGTCAGCATTTTCACTTTATCTTCGTTTTCAGATTAAACAACAAATTACGGAAAAAAATAAGAGATTGAGTACGTTAAAGTTTGTTAATCGATTAAAAAGAATGGTAAGTAAATTCTGAAAGACAGGTGGTTGAGGATATCATTTCGAAATTAAATAAGTACGAAATTAAGATACGCAAGGCAGTAGACTCACAAATGCACGGAAACTTCCGGTCGGTATTTAAGGGTTCAGGCCTTGAGTTCAGCGACTTGCGTACCTATCAGTATGGAGATGATGTACGAGCCATAGACTGGATTACCACCGCCAAAGGCCACGGTGCCTATGTGAAGATTTTTAAGGAAGAAAAAGAGCAGACGGTCTTTTTTATGCTCGATGTGAGCGCGTCGCAGGAGGTAGGAAATAACGGCCAGCTGAAGCTGGATACCGCCAAAGAAATATGCGGGGTGTTGTCGCTTTCGGCTATTAAAGAGGCAGGGCATGTAGGGCTATATTGTTTTTCTGACCAGAAAGAGCTGTATTTTAAACCATCTAACGGTATGAAACACGGCTACGAAATTATTCTGAGTCTGTTTAAAATGAAGCCGCTTTCGCAGCAGACCGACATAACGTCGGCCATCGGATTCGCACTCAATATCTTAAAGCGCCGGAGCGTTGTTTTTCTGATATCTGATTTTCTTGACCACAATTATGAGCATAACCTGAAAGCCCTTGCCCGTAAACATGACCTGGTGGTGATACACATTTATGACCAGCGGGAAATAAAGCTGCCAAGCCTTGGGATTATCCCGGTTTTAGATAAAGAAAGCAAAAAAACGGTGTGGCTCAATACTTCATCTCCCAGATTCAAACGGGAAATGAAAGAGATGTTTGAAAATAATCAGGAACGGCTGGAAAAACTCTGCAAACAACATAATGCCAATTATCTGGCCATTGACTCACGCGAAGATTATGTTTCAAAGCTTATACAATTGTTCAGAGTCAGAAAATAACATCATGCGGGGTAATCGTCTGTTTTATACAAAAGAAATTCGGTGGGCTATGCGCATGGTACTTAGCACGCTTTTTTATTTTGTTATGTGTGCAGGAGCAGACCTGTTTGCGCAGAAACCCAAAGGCCGTTTTCTGACGGATAGTGTAGAACTGGGCCGCCCTTTTGACTACGCCCTGAGTTATAAACATGCTCCTGCAGAGGAGGTGTTCTTCCCCGATACCACCTATAATTTCTACCCCTTTGAAATGGTACGGCGCAATTATTTTACAACCAGTACCAATAACAACAAGAGCCTCGATAGCGTGGTGTATACGCTGGTAACCTTTGATATCAGCAAAACGCAGAAATTCAGCCTGCCTGTTTATTTATTGGGTAAAAAAGACTGCACGGCTGTTTTTGCAAGCCTTGATTCGGTTTTTCTGAAGGAGATGATAAAATCAGACACCGACTCGCTCTCTTTAAAGACAGACACAACGCTGATGCCCTTGCAGCAGCAGGTTAACTATCCGAAAATTCTGGGATACATCTTGGGTTTGCTGTGCTTTCTGGGCATTATATATGCCCTTTTTGGCAAGTGGATTGAGAAACAATACAGACTTTTTCTTTTTAGCCGGCGTCATAAAGATTTTGTGAGCAGCTACCGTAAAATTGCACGCGGCACATTAGACAGCGCCAATATTGCCCGGGCATTGGTTATGTGGAAAGAACACCTGGAATGGCTGGAAGACCGGCCTTATACCTCATACACCAGTAAAGAAATTATCAACAGGTTGCCAAGCGAATCGTTAGAGGAGTCGCTACGGGATGTTGACACAGCAATTTATGGGGGGATACTTTCTACCTATATGCCTTTAGCAATGAACGTTTTGTTAGACACGGCTGTTGAATTATACCGGAAACGCAGAGAAGAACTAATTTTGAACTCATAAATAAGGGTATCTCCGGTTAGGTACTCGGTTATTAAGCACAGCATTTTTAATTATGCAAAATCCTATTTTAATTTTTGGAGCAGGCTCGCTCGGCAAGATTACCCTAGATATTTTCAACCGAAACAACGTATTGGTATATGGTTTTTTAGATGATGACAAAAAACTGCATAATACCGAAATAGGTGAAATTGTAGTTCTGGGAGATACAGACGATGACGGTTTTCTGAAAATTATTGGCCAGAAAACCGAAGCTTTTGTGGCCATTGGCAACACAAAAGTTAAAAAGAAACTGGTAGAGATATTGAACGAGCGCCGCAAAGTAATGCCCGTAAACGCCATTCATGACCGGGCGGTGGTATCAGAAGAAGCCATTATCGGGCATGGTAATCTGGTTATGGCCAATGCAGTTATTAACCCGTTTGCCAAGGTGGGCAACCATTGTATTATTCAATCGGGTGCGGTAATTGATGCAGAAGCTCAGGTAGCCGATTTTGCAAACATTGGCGCAGGCGCTATTATAAACACAAATGTAGATATAGCAGAGGGCGCGTTTATAGGTTCGGGTGCCGTAATTGTTACCGGCATCAGAATCGGCAAAAATGCCCGGGTGGGTGCAGGCTCGGTGGTGGTAGAAAACGTGGCCGACAACGCCACTGTTTTTGGCAACCCTGCACAGAAAGTCTAGTCTATCTTAGCATAATTTTTTTCTCCGGCTTCTATTGCCACCTTCAGGTGATTTTCACGCGGAGGTATCGGGCAACTGAAGCCATCACCAAAAGCGCAGTACGGATTATAGGCTTTGTTGAAATCAAGAATGATAACGTCCTTTTCAAGCTGATTCATACGTAAATCTATATATCTGCCGCCGCCGTAAGTATCCTTGCCGTTGGTCTGGTCTTTGAATGGTATAAACAGGTAATCACGATACTGTTGTATACGTTGTAAATCAGGAGAGCGATAAACGGCAAGGGTATAATTCTTCCCATCCAGCATGAAGGTCAGTTCTCCGAATTTTGTGTACGTTCTGGTTTCGCCCGTAGTAGTCGGTATCTTGAATGGCTTGCCGGCAGTAGTGGCTGTAAACTGGCATTCTACCCTGTATTTCTCGTCAGGTTCGTAAAAGCGCAGATATTGAAAGTCTTCTTTTTTTACCGGCGAAAACTTCGACTTCAGAAATTCTTCCTTGTAATTTTCCCTGAACTCTACAATTTCCGTTTTAAAATCCTGTGCAAATGTATTCAGCGCAAAAAACATGAATACATAGGCCAATGTGGTAGTTATCCGTATCATAGTTTTACAGTTTTTATGAAACATCTACGGTGTTTTCATTAGTAACAATTGGCCGGGCTATTGGATTCACCAAACGGGCAATAAAAATACTGATAAATATCATACTTATGGCAAAGTACCCTACATAGGCATAGTTTTCAATATAGCCCGAGGCGGTTTTATGGATTATAAAACCGCCTATATTGGCTGCCAGCGCCTGTGCAAGCAATTGCAACGAAGAGTTAATAGCCATAAAGCTACCCCTTTGCTGCGGATTAACCACGTTTGATATAATTGCCTGTGTAGGAATCAGCCTGCCGTTTGAGAAAACAAAGAAAATACCGGCTACTAATAAAACTGCCCACACCGCGCCTGAAAACATATTGGTGATAAGGTAAATAGGAATCATAGACAGCAACGCAAAAACTACAAATACAGGGTACTTGCCTCTTTTGTCGGCCAGTTTGCCTACCATGGGTGCTGTAAAAATGGTAAGCAGCCCACCAACCAGATAAATAAGAAAGATATTCTGCTGGCTAAAACCTACATTTGCCACCAGCGTAGGAGAAATGTACGGAATAATACTGAAATGCCCCAGCATGATGGTAGTTGAGAGCCAGAGGGCTTTCATCTGGTTCGGATTATTCCATATATTGGTTATTACGTTCAACGGATTAGGCTTGGTTTCTCTATTTTTCAGATGTTTGTCAAGATTGGGTACGAAACGGATAATGAGAAAAATAACCACAATACCCAGAAACCCTACTACCAGAAATGGCGTGTGCCAGCCAAATTTAGCGGCCAGAAACAAACCCGAGGGTATGCCAACCACAGAGGCAACAGAAAAAGCAGTGGTAATATAACCTACGGCAGTAGCCCGGCATTCGTAATCAAAGGTATCAGCTACGATAGACATCACCTGGGCACCGATAAGACCGCCGAAAGTACCAGCAATGATGCGTGCAATAATAAGAAACTGGTGTGTTGGGGCCAAGGCACAGGCAAATGTACCTGCCACAAAGCCAATATAGGCAAAGAGTACTACTTTTTTGCGGTCATAATTATCTACAAAAAAGGCAGCCAGAAAACCCGAAATACCCGCACTGAGCCCATAAGCTGAAACAATGAAACCAAAATGACCGGGAGAAATATTGAAAATCTGCATTAATTGTGGGCCGAGTGGCATCATAATCATGAAGTCCACAATGTGTGTAAAATTAATGCAGGCCAGTATAAAAAGTAGTAGTTTTTCTTTTGAACTCATTTTGAAACATATTCAGGGTCTATTTGTCAACGCAAACAGGCCCTGGCTGGTTCATTATTTGTTGCTGTTAGCCAATTGGCTATCCATACTGTTCACTGGTATTTTGCCTTGCACGCTCCAGGCTCCGTCTACAAAGAACAACTGCCCGGATACAAAGCTTGAATCGTCAGAGGCCAGAAAAACCGCAGGGCCTACCATTTCTTCCGGCTCACCGGTTCTGCCCAAAGGTACCACGCCACCCCAGTTGGTACGGTAGTTGGGGTCTTCTCTCAGGTTTCTATCTACATTAATTGGCCCGGGGCCAAAGGTATTTACTCTGATATTGTAAGGTGCCAGTTCTACTGCCATTTGTTCGGCCATGGCATGTATACCACCCTTGCTGGTTGAATAAGTAATGAGGTTTTTAACACTTAACGTAGCACAGATACTTGAAATGTTAATAATACTGCCGCCGCCGTTGGCGCGCATAATTTTGGCTGCCTCTATTGAGCAGAATAACGTACCTTTCAGGTTTACGCCCATTACGGTATCAAACACGGCTTCGTCTGTTTCAAAGAAATCACTCCAGCCGGTTATGCCAGCATTGTTTACCAGTACATCCAGTTTGCCGTATTTTTGGGTAATCAGCCCAAACATTTCTCTGATTTCAGCCACTTTTGAAATATCCGCATAAATTACTTCAGAACGCCTGCCCATAGCCCGTATTTGGGCAGCCACTTCTTCGGCATAAGTGGCGCCTGCTATTTCGTTTATAATTACATCGGCTCCTTCTCTGGCAAAGCCCAGGGCTATGGCTTCTCCAATACCTCGTCCGGCTCCTGTTATAAGGGTAATTTTATTTTTTAATCGCATGGTTGAATAGAAAATTGAAAGCCAAATGTAATAAATTTTAAAGACGATGAGGCCCCCGGATTGCTAAAATTGCTAGGGCTGCAAAAACAAAGAGGCCACCTGAAAAGGCAGCCTCTGCGTAGATAAAAAACAAAGAGCTTAGTTCAGAAACTCATAAATACCTGCCACGCCTTGTCCACCGCCTACGCAGGCACTTACCATACCATATTTTTTGTTCTGACGGCGCAGCTCGTTGATAATCTGTACCGATAAGCGGCCACCGGTTGAACCCAGTGCATGGCCTAAAGCAATTGCACCGCCGTTCGGGTTAATTTTATTCAAATCTAAGTCAAGTTCTTTAATAACTGCTAACGATTGAGCAGCGAAGGCTTCGTTCAGCTCAATGATATCAATATCATTTTGAGTTAAGCCTGCCTGTTTTAAAGCCAACGGAATAGCAGCCACAGGGCCTATACCCATTATGCGTGGCTCAACCCCTGCCGAAGCATAGGCCATCATACGTGCTATAGGTTTAAGCCCTAAGTCGTTTACCATCTTCTCTGACATTACCACAACAAAGGCAGCTCCGTCAGACGTTTGTGAAGAGTTACCTGCCGTAACGCTGCCACCCATGGTAAACACAGGCTTAAGTTTAGCCAGGGCCTCAAGGCTGGTGTCAGCGCGGGGGCCTTCGTCTTTATTTACTACATATTCTTTTGTTTTTTTCTTACCGGTCGTTTCGTCAAAAAACGTTTCTTTAACGGTTATTGGCACTATTTCTTCATCAAACTTGCCTGCTGCCTGTGCGGCCAGTGCTTTCTGATGCGAATAGTAAGAGAAACGATCCTGCTCATCGCGTGAAATATTAAATTGTTGCGCCACCTGTTCGGCCGTTAAGCCCATACCAATGTAGTAGTCGGGGTGCATGGTGGCCAGGTTATAGTTCAATGCGGTTTTCCAGCCCATGGTTGGTACCAGCGACATTGACTCTGTACCACCGGCAACAATACAGTCGGCCAGGCCGGCATGTATTTTGGCAGCAGCAATGGCAATGGTTTCAATACCAGAGCCGCAGTAACGGTTTACAGTAACACCCGGTACACTTTTGCCCAATGCCAATAAAGATATATAACGCGCCATTTGCATTCCCTGTTCGGCTTCCGGTACGGCGTTACCTACAATAACGTCGTCTACCTGTGCCGGGTCAAGGTTAGGTATGCTGGCCATCAGGTGTTTAATTACCTCAGCGGCCAGGTCGTCTGGGCGTGTAAAACGAAATACACCTTTGGGTGCTTTGCCGACAGCACTACGGTAGCCGGCGACTATATATGCATTCATGTTTTGTTCGTTTTATAAAGCTTTCTGCAAGGGTAAAAGCTCCTTGCCAAAAGGGAATTAGTTCAATGAAACTTTAGTGATTAATTTCTTGGTGGTTTACCACCGCTCAGTAGCCCCTGCATACGCTCAAGGGTTTTCTTCTCGCCGGTTAGCGATAAGAACGCCTCTCTCTCCAGATCAAGCAGGTATTGCTCAGATACTTTCTGAGGGTAACTTAAATCACCACCACAAATAACATAAGCCAGTTTTTCGGCAATTTTTGCATCATGGCGAGAGATGTACTTGCCCATCAGCATGCCTTGTATGCCAGCTTTAAAAAGCGCCAGCCCGGTTTTACCCTGCACTTTAATATCGGTGCGCATTTTTGGCTGGGTATATCCGCCTTCGGCCAGTTTAATGGCTTCGTATTTCGCTTCGGCAATCAGGCGGCTGCGGTTCAGCACTATCCGGTCTTTACCGGCTTTCAGGTAGTTCATATCAAAAGCTTCCTGAGCCGAGGTTGAAACCTTAGCCTGGGCAATATTCATAAATGCGCTCTGCAATATGTTTAGTTCGATATCACCTGCCTGATACATGTCAGAGCAGCGAACCGCCATTTCTTTGGTACCTCCACCGGCTGGTATCAGCCCTACGCCCAGTTCAACCAGCCCCATGTAGGTTTCGGCATGCGCTATTACGCGGTCGGCATGCAGGTTTAGCTCGCAGCCACCACCCAGAGCAAGGCTGTGTGCAGCCGTAACTACAGGTATAGAAGAATAGCGGGCGCGCATCATGGTTTGCTGAAACTGCGCTATCATCAGGTTGATTTCGTCATACTCCTGCTCAACTGCAAACATAAACAGCATAGCCAGATTGGCACCTGCCGAAAACGCCTCGTTTGAGTCATTGCCAATTACCAACCCTCTGAAGTCTTTCTCTGCAACGGCATAGGCTTTGTTGAGTCCCTCTACCACTTCCGGGCCAAAGGTGTTCATTTTTGAATGGAATTCTATACCTGCAATACCATCACCCAAATCAAACAGGGTTGAGCCGGCGTTTTTCCAGACAACGTTGCTTTGGCGAAGGTTATCAAGAATGATGAACGATTCTGTTCCTGGAATGGTCTTGTAAGTCTTACCTGGTATATCATAATACTTACGCTGGCCGTCTTCTATTTTATAGAAACTTTCAAATCCTTCTTCCAGCATTTCATAAACCCAGGTGGCCGGTTTCATGTTTACTGTTTCCATGATTTTCAGCATGTTGCGTACACCTATGGCGTCCCAGGTTTCAAACAGACCTATCTCCCAGCCGAATCCGGCACAGATGGCCTCATCAATGCGGTAAAGTTCATCTGAAATCTCGGGGATACGACGGGTTGCATAGCGGAAGAAATCAGCAAATGTTTTTCTGTAAAATTCTCCGGCGTTGTCTTTACCATTCAGTAAAACCGAAAAACGTTTTTTCAGGTTACTGATACTTTTGGTGCTTTCAAGCGTGGCAAATTTTACCTTCTCAGACGGTTTATATTCAAAGGTTTTCAGGTCTAGTGCCAGAATAACCGTTTTGCCGCTTTCATCTTTGGTTTTTTTATAAAAGCCTTGTCCGGTTTTGTCGCCCAGCCATTTGTTTTTCTGCAACTTGGCCATAACTGTCGGAAGCTGGAACGCATCTTTTGATTCATCGACACGCAGCACTTTCGACAGGTTATTACAAACGTTGACGGTGGTATCAAGCCCTACGATATCAGACAGACGGAACGTGCCTGATTTCGGCCTGCCAACAACCGGGCCAGTCAGTTTATCTACTTCTTCAACGGTCAGCCCCATGTCTTCTGCTGCTCTGATGGTTTGCACCATGGCATATATACCCAGTCGATTGGCGATAAATGCCGGTGTATCTTTGCAAAGCACAGTGGTTTTACCCAGAAAGAGGTCGCCGTATTTCATCAAAAAGTTGACTACCTCAGGGTCTGTATCTCCGGTAGGGATAATTTCCAGTAAACGCAGATAGCGCGGAGGGTTGAAGAAGTGCGTACCACAGAAGTGCTTACGGAAGTCTTCTGAGCGCCCTTTGGCCATTAGCTGAATAGGTATGCCAGAAGTATTGGATGTAACAAGAGTACCGGGTTTACGGAACTCATCCACTTTTTCGTAAATCGCTTTTTTAATATCCAGCCTTTCTACAACTACTTCAATAACCCAATCGTAATCGGCAATTCTGGGCATATCATCATCAAAATTACCCAACGAAACCAACGACAACGATTTCTGGCTGTAAATGGGCGAGGGGCTTGCCTTTACCGCAGCCTGAAACAGGTCTGTCACAATACGGTTACGAATACCCGGCTGGCTGGTAAAAATTTCACCATCCTTTTCGGCATCAGCCGCTTCTTTTGGTACCATGTCTAGCAATAGTACTTCCACACCGATATTAGCGAAATGCAGGGCTATTCGGCTTCCCATAATACCTGCACCTAAAACAGCTACTTTTTTTATACTACGATTCATTTTTGATTGAATATTATTTCTTAATCTTAAATGGTTTCTTAACTCTGTTATAATTGATAAAACTCAGTTTTATGTCTGAAACCGAATGTCGTCTGTTTTAACTCCTGCCTAAACGTAATCAAATAAGCAAAAAATTCTCACTATCAGCAACATTCTCCGCTCAAATTATACTACTAATCGACGGATTCAGGTTTTCGGAATCCAGGCCCATATCATTTCGGCTACAGCCACTTCTTCTTCCGTTTCGTCAGTAATTTTAACTGCCACATTCACATCTCCTTTTACAGTTTCGCGAATCTGGCTTATTTGCTGATCAGTTAGGGTAGCTACTGCTTTTTGATTGCCCAGGCTTCTTTTAATATACTTTACAGACATACTTTTCATCAGTGGTATGCTGGTGTCGGGTATATTCATACCTACAACCATGCCCGTGGCGGTTTCTGCCAGAAGTGCACTGGCTGCTGCGTGTATCTGTCTGATATGATTCTGAACCCTGGGTTTATTTGGAAGTGTAATTACGACCTCGCGGCAACTCATTTTATTGAAATGTATGCCGGCAGTACCTACAAATTTGACGAGCCGGCCGATGGAATAATCTCGTACCTTACCTTGCAGAAAAACGGGTA
This sequence comes from Emticicia fluvialis, assembly GCF_024793945.1. Taxonomy (NCBI): domain Bacteria; kingdom Pseudomonadati; phylum Bacteroidota; class Cytophagia; order Cytophagales; family Leadbetterellaceae; genus Emticicia; species Emticicia fluvialis. Next base: position 126,460 of record NZ_JANUSD010000011.1, on the reverse strand, counting down.
GTTTCTGAATCTTTGCAAGGTTTCGGTTAAGAAAATTGTTAAATTCCATCAATTTTGAGCAAAAGATTTATTGATATTTGATGCTGCCAGAATTTTGAACAACTGATTTTGCGCCGTGTAAAAATAGTATGCAAGCATAATTTTTTACAAAGATACAGCAAAGAAAATATTATGAAAGAATAAGAATGTAAAATTTATTATAATAAATTTCCGAATAATTATATAATAAAAATTTTAAGCAGCAGAAGTATTTTTGAAACCATTTTTTTGCGCCAATGGTTTTTATTAACAGCATTCAATTACAACACTCTACTGTTTATTGTTTTTATTGATTTGTATTATTCGATAAAAATTAAATTCATTGTTATGGAACTTATACCCATTGAAAGACGCAGCAACTTAAGTCGTGAAGAGTTCATAGAAAATTATCTGAAGCCTAAAAAGCCGGTTGTATTTACCGACCTTGTAAAAGATTGGCCCGCTTTAGATAAATGGACTTTTGAATGGCTCAAAAAAAATTACGGACACATTGAAGTGCCGCTGTTTGACAACCACGTGCATGACACCAAAACTTATTTTCAGGCGGCAAAAACAATGCCTTTTGGCGAGTACCTGAGCCTGATAGAGAAAGGACCGACCGACCTTAGGATTTTCCTGTTCGATATTTTCAAAAAAGTACCTGAGCTTGCCAACGATATCCGTTTTCCTACTATTATGGACGGTTTCCTGAAAAGCTATAAATTCATGTTCTTTGGCGGGCAGAATTCAGAAGTGAATCTGCATTATGATATGGACTGCTCGCACGTGTTTCTGACACAGTTTCAGACACGTAAGCAAATTATTCTTTTTCCGCCTGAAGAGAGCACAAATCTGTATCACCACCCGTTTACAGTTCAGAGCCACGTGCATCCGCTGAAACCAGATTTTGAGAAATACCCGGCGTTTAAAAATGCCGTAGGCTATGAGGCCACTTTCGGGCATGGCGAAACCGTGTTTATTCCTTCTCTATGGTGGCACTATATTAAGTACGTAGATGGCGGTTTCAGCCTTGCCTTGCGTGCCAATGACTCAATATTTACTACCGTAAGAGGTGGCTGGAATCTGGTGCGCCACACATTTGTGGATAAAGGAATGACCAAAATGCTGGGTGGACAGTGGAAAGAGTGGAAAGAAAATAAAGCCAGAGAAAAAGCAGCTCAGGCATTACAGGAAGCCTGATAGATGAATAAAGCGGCATTAAGAGCAGCGTACCTGCAAAAAAGAAAAGAACTTTCGGGTACCGACAGCCAGACTTACTCGCAACGAATCCATGATTGGCTTTTTAAAAGTTTTCCTGTTCATAATTATGCGGCTATTCATACGTATCTGCCCATAAAAAAAAAGATTGAGGTTGATACGCAGTTGGTTATAGATACGCTCAAGCAGGATTTTAAGGCCGGTATAGTTGTTCCTAAAAGCCATGATGACGGCACCATGACTAATTACTGGCTGAAAGATGATACTATACTGCTGGAGAATAAATTTGGTGTACCCGAGCCTGTTAACTGCTCACCATTGACCGTTAATGCACAAGAAATTGATATGGTTTTAATACCTCTGCTGGCTTTTGATAAACGAGGTTACAGAGTAGGATACGGTAAAGGCTATTATGACCGTTTTCTGACCAGATGCCGGCCTGATGTAGTGAAGATTGGCGTGTCTTTTTTTGACCCCGTAGAGGCCATTGATGACGTGAATGATACTGATATAAAGCTCGATTATTGTATTACACCTAACGGAATTTGGAGCTTTTAAAATATTTTGGATTATTCCAAGAAAAACAAACAAAAAAACTTCTATTTTTGTAATTCCAAAGCCCCTTTGAAAATTGGGGCTTTGCTGTAAATATATGTCTAACTAAATTTTGCCCTCAAAAGGGGGTTGTTAATCATGAAAATCGCAGTTGTAGGTGCTACCGGACTGGTAGGCACTGAAATCTTGAAAGTCTTGGCGGAACGTAATTTCCCCGTTACCGAAATCATTCCTGTTGCTTCAGAAAAATCTATAGGTAAACAGGTTGAATTTAAGGGTAAGCAGTTTACAGTAGTAGGCTATGAAGACGCAATCAAGATGAAGCCTGCGGTGGCAATTTTTTCGGCTGGTGGAAGTACTTCGTTGGCGTTGGCTCCGAAATTTGCAGAAGCAGGCATCCCGGTTATAGATAATTCATCAGCCTGGAGAATGGACCCTACCAAGAAACTGGTAGTGCCAGAGGTAAACGCTGATACCTTAACAGCAGAAGATAAAATTATTGCAAACCCGAATTGCTCTACTATTCAGATGGTAGTGGTTCTGAAACCTTTGCATGACAAATATAAGATAAAGCGTGTGGTGGTATCTACCTATCAGTCAGTTACCGGAACCGGTAAAGCCGCGGTAGACCAGCTTTTTGCTGAAAGAAGTGGCGACGACGAAGCTAAAAAGGTGTACCCACACAAAATAGACCTGAATGTGTTGCCCCACATTGATGTATTTCTTGACAATGGTTATACCAAGGAGGAAATGAAAATGACCAACGAAACCAAGAAAATAATGGGCGACGACAGCATTGCAGTAACAGCAACCACGGTGCGTATCCCGACAATCGGCGGGCACTCTGAGGCGGTAAATATTGAATTTGAAAACGAGTTTGACCTCGCTGATATCCCGCAGTTGCTAAGCGAAATGGAGGGAGTAGTTGTACAGGACGACCCTAAAAACTTTGTGTATCCTATGCCAATTAATGCACACGGAAAAGACGAAGTTTTCGTAGGCCGTATCCGTCGTGACGAATCTCAGCCTAAAACCCTTAACCTTTGGATTGTAGCTGACAACCTTCGTAAAGGTGCTGCTACCAATGCCGTTCAGATTGCCGAGTACTTGTTGGCAAAGGGTTTACTTGCTTAAAAACTGGTTTTACAGATGTTATTATATAGAAGGGTATCGGCTGCCGATACCCTTTTTTCGTATATAAGTTTAGGCAAATATCAGCAGTAAACAGTCTTATCTGGTATTAAAAGGGCGATTTAGCTTGTGAAACTGCTCTAAACTTTTTAATATCCTATTCTTTTCCGAACTTTGTATCCTGAATAGCCGTTAGTCTATTCTACGCCTGTCTTACTACAATCAGTAAAAAGTTGAAAACAAAAGGTTCAGTAAAAAATAAAGTAAATATAGTTACACTTGGTTGCTCCAAAAATCTGGTCGATTCGGAGGTTATCTATACGCAGTTAAAAGGTAACGGCTACCATGTAACGCATGAGGGTAAAAAAGATGATGCCAATATTGTTATTATTAATACCTGCGGGTTTATTGATAATGCAAAACAGGAATCGATAGATACAATTTTACGCTATGCCGATGCCAAAGATGCCGGCGTGGTCGATAAAGTATATGTAACGGGGTGTTTGTCGCATAGGTATAAAGACGAACTCGAGCTTGAAATACCAACAGTTGATGCCTGGTTTGGTACCAATGAGCTACCACGCTTATTGAAAACCCTGAAGGCCGATTATAAGCAGGAGCTAGTAGGCGAACGCCTGCTAACTACCCCTGCGCATTACGCCTATATGAAAATAGCCGAAGGCTGCGACCGCCCCTGTAGTTTTTGTGCAATACCTCTTATGAGAGGAGGGCATGTTTCAAAAACAATTGAAGAGGTTGTGCTGGAGGCGAAGAATCTGGCAAGAAAAGGCACCAAAGAACTGATTCTGATTGCACAAGACCTGACCTATTATGGGTTAGACCTCTATAAAAAGCGTGAACTGGCCAATTTGCTCGACAGGCTCTCTGATGTTGAAGGAATAGAATGGATTCGCCTGCAATATGCGTATCCTTCGGGCTTCCCGTTAGATGTGCTGCAGGTAATGAAGAATCGCACTAATGTATGTCATTATCTTGATATGCCCTTGCAACATGGTTCAACAGAAATGTTAAAATTGATGCGCCGCGGTATTACCAGAGAAAAAACAGAAGACCTGATTAAAACCATCAGGGATACCGTGCCGGGCATTGCCTTACGCACTACCCTGATAGCCGGCCACCCCGGCGAAACCGAAGAATACTTTGAAGAAATGTACCGTTTTGTAGAAGAAACAAGGTTTGAGCGCCTGGGGGTTTTTCAGTATTCACACGAAGAAAATACGAATTCATATACCATGCCAGACGATATTCCGGCAGAGGTGAAGCAGGAACGGAACGACCTGATTATGGAGTTGCAACAAGGTATTTCTCAGGAACTCAATCAGCAGAAAGTCGGGCAGACCTTCAAGGTGTTGTTCGACCGCAAAGAAGGCGGTTATTTCATTGGCCGAACAGAATTTGACTCGCCGGAAGTGGATAATGAAGTGCTGGTGCCGGCTTCTCAGTATGTTCGCCTCGGAGACTTCGCCAACATACGAATCACCGATGCAACTGAATTTGATTTATACGGAGAGGTAGTTGTCTGATAACTACCGGCTTTGCCCTGGCGGGTTTTCAGCCACGCAATCTTACATGCTATAGCCATTATAAATTGTTACATGCTGAATTATTAATTTTCAGTAATTACTAATAATTCAGCATGCCAGACGTTATTTATTTGAAGTTTATTTCAGGAAAAGTAATGAGATTGTATTTGTTTTCTTGTGTTACCCTATTTGTTTCAGCAGAGTTGTCGGCTCAGACACCTGTTCTGCGTTCGCAAAATGCAAGTTTTGGTAGTACGTCTGTGGTTAAAACCAGTTCGCCTGCTTCAGAGGTCAAGAATACCAAAAAGCGATTTGCCCCCGCAGGTACAAATATTCATCTCCTGCCACTTTTTGGAGGTTTTGATAAAACCGATAGCCAGAAAGCAACAGATGCAGAATTTTTGAAAGTATGTGACCTGAACTTCAAAAGTCGTAAAGAAGCCAGTGAGTTTTTCTCTTCAAGAGCCTGGGAGTATCTGGGCGAAGGCCAAAGAGATACCGCAACGTACCGTTTCAATCTGGCTTATCTGCTGAATGATGAGAACGTAGACGTATACTGGGGCCTGGGCGTTATTAACTACCAGAATGAGAAATACCCCGAAGCCATAGAGCTGATGGAGCATGGCTTGCAGCTTGACAATGAAGATAACACCACACTGATGGTAGATTTATCGACCGTTTACCTGAAATGGTTTATGGTTGATAGCAAAACCGAGCATATAGATAAAACCTTTAGCTTACTGGCCGATGTAATTAAAAAATCGCCTGAGTATGCCAATGCTTATATGCAGTTGTCGCTGGCAAGGCTCACCAATAACCAGATTGACGAAGCCTGGGATAATTTCCACAAAGGCTACTCGTTAGACCCGCAAAGCGCAAACCCAGAAATTTTGCAGGCATTGCTTGAAAAGAAAGAAGACCCTAAAGGTATCTTCAAAAAAGCACAGTAAACATTAAGCCTCATATTGCCTTCTGTAAACCAGCGGGGTAACTCCTGTCTGGCTTTTAAATATCCGGTGAAAGTGCGATAAGTTCTGGAACCCGCACTCAATACTTATCTGGCTTATGTCCAGCTCATTATCCATCAACATCTTACGGGCGTTACTTAATCTTATCTCGTTCAGAAAATAAATATAGGTTTTTCTGGTACGGGATTTAAAGTACCGGCAAAACGAAGGAACCGTAAGATTAGCAATTTCTGCCACTGTTTCTAAAGATATATCTTCCTTGAAATTCTCAAGCGTAAACTCCAGAATCTTCCGCATCCGCTCATTTTCAGTCTCATCAGGTTTAATATTGAAACCCTCGCTGGCCAGCAACTGGTATTCGGCGCATTTAGATAATTGCTCTAGTGCATCAATCAAAGCCAGCAAGCGCATTACGCCTTCAGTTTCAAATACTTTTTGTACAAGTGGCGCCATAGACACCGGAAATTTTATGCCCGAATCAGCCATATTCAGCATTGACACAATAGATTTACATTCAGGCAGGCTATCTAAAATATTATCTACAAAGGCCGGCGAAAACTGAATCACCACGGCTTCGTCAAGATCATATTCATTTTTGCTCACATGTTCACTTCGCCAGAAATGCGGCAGATTAGAACCCAGCAGAACAAGGTCGCCTTCTTCAAAAGCAGAGACGTGGTCGCCCACAAATCTTTGTCCGCTACCTTTTACAATTAAAGTCAGCTCATATTCAGGATGATAGTGCAGGGGGGCATCAAAGTGGGGCAGGGCTACATATCTTGTCAGGAAAGACGAGCCTTCATCAGTTATTACTTTCTCAAAAAGCGCTTTCATAGTACTTACAACAGTGCTAAAATATATTCAGCGGTATTGATTAACATAGTTGATTCATGGAGTTTCAAATTTATGTTAAAATACTATACAAAAATGAAAATAATAAAGATTTTTCTTAGAAAAATTCTATCGAGATTTGTATTCTCTATTCAACCATAACACTTTAAGCAATGATTGCTGAGTCAGAGAAAACAATTCTTTTGCAACAACTCAGAAAACCCTTCCAATTATCAGCAGAAACCATTGCATTCTACCAGGAATTCGGCTACGTAAAGCTAAAAAATGTACTTTCAGCGGAAGTCTTAACCTATTACGGTGAAATTATTACAGATTGGGTTTTCAGACTCAATAAGCTGAACAAGCCAATGGACGAGCGCACTACGTACGAAAAAGCGTTTTTGCAGATAATGAATTTGTGGTGCGAAAATGAGGAGGTAAAAGAATTTGTTTTTTCTGAACGGCTGGCGCGCATTGCCAGCGAACTGATGGGTGTATCGGGTGTGAGGCTTTACCATGACCAGGCACTGTACAAAGAGCCCTCTGGCGGTATTACCCCCTGGCATGCCGACCAGTTTTACTGGCCACTATCTAGTTCAAATACCATTACAGTCTGGATTCCGCTACAGGAAACGCCAATGGAAATGGGGCCTCTGGCATTTGCCGAAAAAAGCCAGAACCTGGAAATAGGCCGCGATAAAGAGATTTCTGACGAGTCGGAAGCCCTGCTGGCAGATACTCTGAAGCAGTTCTCAATGAACGATACACCCTTTGAACTGGGTGAAGTAAGCTTTCATGCCGGATGGACGTATCACCGCGCTGGGCCGAACATATCTGATAAGCCGCGTAAGGTAATGACCATGATATACATGGACAAAGACATTAGAATTGTTGAACCTACCAACGAGTACCGGTTGGCAGACTGGCAAACCTGGCTTGATAGCAAACCCGTTGGCAGCATTGCAGATGGAAAGCTGAACCCTATATTATACGTATCATGAGCATGAAAAGCGGAGCTTTACACCAGTTTCTTCCGTAAAGCTACGAATCCTATGGTCGCAATCAGACCAAAAGACCCCAGAATATACCAAAGGGCATCATAGCCAAACCTGGCAATCGTTTGTGTGCCTATGAGTGGGGCCGAGATCTGCGCCATAGACCAGCTCATGGCGTAGAGTGCCGAGTATTGTCCACGATTATGAGGCTTGGCTCGCTCAATGCTGAATGCATTCATAAAAGGCATGGCAAACATTTCTGAAAAAGTAGCAAACACCACACCTATTATCAGCCAGAAATAATTGTGCGTAAGCAAAAATATAATGTAGTTGGGCACAACCAGTAATGTTCCGATACTGATGAGAGACAACCGTCTGAATTTTCCTTCAATTTTGTATATGAAAACCATCTCTATCAAGGCAACCATCAGGCCATTAAGGCCCAGCAGATAGCCAATCTGAACCTCGGTTAAATGACAGGCTTCTTTATAAAAAAGTGGGCCTATGGTAAACAATTGCGAAAAAGCAATGGCATAGAGCGTAGCCAGCAGAATGAAAACCAAATAAATGCGGTCTTTGAAGGCCGAGTCGTTTTTATCGGGTGCAAAGGTGTTCTTTGTGGATGTTTTTTCCTTTTTTGTGCTTCTCAAGAACGCCCAAACCAATAATCCGGCGCCAATATTTGTAAAACCATCAGCCCAGAATAGCAGGCTGTAGTTATAAGCTGCCAGAAAGCCTCCGATGGCCGGCCCGATAGACCAGCCTATATTGATAGCCAAGCGAATGAGAGAAACCGAACGGGTGAAGTTTTCAGGTGTGCTGAAATCTGCAATAGAGGCGGTGTTGGCGGGGCGGTAGGCTTCTCCGAACGCACTGAGACAAAGCGCACAAGCGCACAGCGGATAGAAGCTCTGTAAGTGAACCATTACAATAAACATAATACCGCCCAGAAACAGGCTCCAGAACTGAACCGGATAGTATCCGATTTTATCGGTAAGCTTGCCACCCATCCAGGTTCCGAATATAGAACCCGCTCCAAAAAGGGTCATGATAACGCCAGCCTGTTCAATACTGAAATGTAATTTCCGGGTAAGATAAACCGTCAGGAATGCAATTACCATTGTACCGCTACGGTTGATAAACATAACAACAGCCAATAACCACACCTGCTTTGAAAGGCCGCCAAAAGCATTGCGAAACAAGGAAACCATCTGAAGAAAAATTAGGTAATAGCACTGAAACAAAGGTAATGTTTTCATTGCTTGCATCAAACTAAACAATTTCTTAGTTTTGTTGTAATAGGTATGCAAGCATACTATTTCAACACAAACCAATAAACGTAAATGGAAGCTTATATATATGATGCCCTAAGAACCCCTCGCGGGCGTGGCAAAGCAGACGGCTCTTTGCATGATGTTCAGCCTGTGCAATTGCTCTCAACCGTTTTAAAAGCCTTACAAGAGCGCAATGATTTAGATACCTCTTATATAGACGATGTAATTGCCGGTTGTGTTTCGCCACTGGGCGAGCAGGGAGGTGACATTGCCCGTGCTGCCGTGCTAGATGCAGGCTATGCCCAGAGTGTGGCCGGCGTACAGGTAAACCGCTTCTGTTCGTCGGGGCTGGAGGCTATCAATATGGCAGCCGCTTATGTAATGTCGGGCCATGCAGACCTGATAGTGGCTGGTGGAGTAGAGTCCATGTCGCGCGTGCCAATGGGCTCTGACGGCGGCGCAATGATGATGAATCCGCAGCTAATTGCCCGTCATAACATTGTTCCACAAGGCATATCTGCCGATTTGATAGCTACCAAATATGGTTATTCAAGAACAGATCTGGATACTTTTGCTGCTGAATCGGTAAGAAGAGCCGTGCAAGCGCAGCAAAATGGTTATTTTCGTTCAGTAGTACCTGTAAAAGACGAAATAGGATTGACCGTGCTTGACAGAGACGAAGGCATCAGGCCTGATACAACTACTGAATCGTTAAGCAAACTAAAGCCGGCCTTTGAAATGATAGGCAGCATGGGGCTTGATGCCCTGGCTTTGCTTAAATACAATAGTCTGCTGGCCATCAACCATGTGCATCATGCAGGTAACTCGTCGCAGATAAGCGACGGAGCAGGAGCCTTGCTGATAGGTAACAAAGCCACAGGAGAGAAACTGGGCTTAAAGCCCAGAGCCAAAATCAAGGCTTTCGGGGTAGTGGGTTCAGACCCGACTATTATGCTTACCGGCCCTGTGCCGGCTACTCAGAAGGTTCTGAAACGCGCAGGTATGCTGGTGAGTGATATTGATATTTTTGAAGTAAACGAAGCCTTTGCAGCCATACCCATTTATTTTATGGACCAGCTGGGGGTAGACCACAGCAAAGTGAACATCAACGGTGGCGCTATTGCCTTGGGGCATCCACTAGGTGCAACTGGTGCTATTCTATCGGGTACTTTGATTGATGAGATGGAACGCACCAATAAAGCAACAGGTTTGGTAACCCTGTGTATAGGTGGGGGTATGGGCATTGCTACTGTTTTTGAGAGAGTTTAAAATACTACAAGGGGGGCAAAATGATTGTCCCTCTTATGTTTATTGGTAAATCTGATATGCCTGGTTGAAACATATTTTACCCGTCAAACTAAAGTTTATGGAGAATGCATTGCTGAAATTCTTATCAAAATTTGAAACGCTTACGCAAGACGAAGCAGAAAGCATTGCTGATAAGCTACAGGTGCAGACCTACAAAAAAGGCACATTACTGCTGAAAGAAGGTGAAATAGCTAAAAGATGTTTTTTTATATTGAAAGGCTGTGTAAGGCAGTATTATCTAGCCGACGGAGACGAAAAAACTACAGCCTTTTTTACTGAAGAGCAGGCGGTTGTGTCTTTTTCAAGCTATGCAAGGCAAATTCCTTCTACCCAGAATTGGATATGCGCCGAAGACACCACCGCCATTGTTGGTTATCTTGACGCGGAGCAGGAAATGTATGCACAATTTCCGAAATTGCTTGAAATTACACGCGCATTTCTTGAAGTTGACTTTGGTAAAACGCAGGATGACTTTGCGACTTTTGTTGCCTCTTCTCCTGAAGAAAGGTACAACCAACTTCAAGAAAAACGTCCTGGGTTGCTTCAACGTGTGCCTCAACACCAGATAGCCAGTTATCTGGGCATAAAGCCGGAGTCTCTCAGCAGAATCAGAAAACGGCTAAGCCTCCGTAAATGAATCTCCTTCTTTTAGTTTTCTTCCCTTTATTAGCAGCCAGATGGCAAAGCCTACTTCTCCTGTTATTGATGGAATTGCTACCAGTGCAGTCAGAACAGTTTTATAGTTATGGTAGTTACTGGCTAACAACTTTGCCATGTTATCGGTCATATAGGCAATGGCAGCCCACAGTAGAAGGAAACCAATTATTTTAGGAACGAAACCCGAGCGCATGATGAGAAAGGCTAGAAGCAATAAATGAAAAGCAAAAAAGATGAGGGCAATTGCCCAGCCGTCATCAAATGCATTGAAATAAATCAGCGCCTGAACAGAAGCCTCATCAAATGGCTGCGATTGGTTAGTAGATAACAGCCTGAAACCCGATACAAGATTCAGCAACGAAACTGCAAAAATGGTTGTGTAAACCAACCTGAAAATGGCAGCCAGTAATGAGATACATCTATCTACTTTTTTAAAGAAAATATATAATGCCCAGCTAACCAGTATATCACAAATAAGAACAATTATAAAAGCCAGCAAACCTATTTGAAACTTAAAAGGATTGTTGATGATATTATGTGCAGTAGCCTGCGCATTGGCAGGTTCAATAAGGCTCTGGCGTGTATGAAACTCAGCTATCATAGCTGCGAAAAACATAAATATAGACGCTATTGCCGCTATAAAAGCCGCTTGCCCTGTAGTGGTGCCTGGTGTTTTGATGCTCATTTTTGAATCTGGAATAGGAACACAAAACTAAGCAGCTACTGATTGCCAGACATTGACTAAAGTTAAGAAATCAATAGGCGCGAGTATATAAAACAAAACCCCGATGGCGGTTCATCAGGGTTTTATTTTGGGTAAAGCGTAACTACCGCAAATCCACTACCTCTGCGCCGGGGTACAGCTTTTTATCAAAAGTGAAAAGCTTTTCGTCAGCCGGTGCATTGGGTACGAATTTATCTACTCTGAAAACCGTACGTTTGCCGCTTTTATCCCATATTTTCCAGGATTTTAAGGCTTTATCTTTTCTATCCACCTTCATCTGAATTTTGGCTATATTACCCGATTTGCTTTCGGGGGTCAGCTCAATATTATCATATACCTGCGCGCCCTCTTTGGTTTCTCCGGCATAAACATATTTATAGCCTTTTTTATAAAGGTTCAATATACCGGTCGGAGACAGCGCCTCGTCGGTACTGGGGTCATATTCTGTAATATTTACCTCATTGGTTTCTTTTACATAGGTGTAAAGGTCTTTTCCGTTGGTAAATACAGCCTGCCCTGCCATTTTTAAATGAAATTTATTTCCTTTTACTGTTACATCGCCTTTGGTACTTTCAAGCAGCCTGGCATTATTGCCTTCTGTTCCAAAAGTAAAAGCCGCATTGAACGACTTCATGCTCTGGTATTTCCGGCTCACTTCGTCTAATATGGCTGTAGCTTTGGGGTCTTTCTGGGCAATTGCCAGGCTAGTTATAACCAGCCCGCCTATTATTAAAATTAATTTTTTCATTCTGTAAACGTTTAACTGGATGGATATATACCCTTTAGACTAAAAATTTATACCAGGGATTAATACTAACGTAAATTGCGTAATATTTCTTCCAGGTGAGTAAGGTCCTTTACCAGCACCTCACGGGCTTTGCTACCTTCAAATGGCCCTACAATGCCTGCACCTTCCAGCTGGTCAATAATTCTACCGGCACGGTTGTAGCCCAGTTTCATTTTACGTTGTATTAATGAGGTACTACCTTGTTGGTGACTAACCAGCAATCGGGCGGCTTCTTCAAACATGGAGTCCAGTTCTGAAGCGTCAAAATCCAGTGTTTCGTTATCATCATCACCATAAAACTCGGGTAGCATATAAGCAGACTCATAGGCTCTCTGGCTACCGATAAACTCGCAGATATCTTCTACCTCCGGCGTATCTACAAATGGGCATTGCAGGCGTATCATGTCTGAACCCATAGAAAGCAGCATGTCTCCATTGCCCACCAGCTGTTCAGACCCCCCGGTATCAAGAATGGTACGTGAGTCTATTTTTGAAGTTACTTTAAAAGACAAACGCGCCGGGAAGTTAGCTTTAATAAGACCCGTAATAACATTAACCGATGGGCGCTGGGTAGCAACAATCAGGTGTATACCAATGGCACGGGCCAGCTGAGCTAAACGGGCTATGGGTTGTTCAACTTCTTTACCGGCGGTCATCATTAAATCGGCCAACTCGTCAATCACCAGTACAATGTATGGTAAATACTTGTGTCCTTTTTCCGGATTCAGGCGGCGTTGCACAAACTTGGTGTTGTATTCTCTGATGTTTCGCACACCTGCATCTTTCAGCAGATTATAGCGGTTGTCCATCTCAATACACAACGAATTGAGGGTATAGATAACCTTCTTGGTATCAGTAATAATTGCTTCTTCCGAATTTGGCAGCATTGCCAGAAAATGCCGCTCAATTTTGTTGTAAAGTGTCAGCTCAACTTTTTTAGGGTCAACCAATACAAACTTGATTTGTGACGGGTGCTTTTTGTAGAGCAGAGACGTAAGAATTACGTTTAAGCCCACCGATTTACCTTGTCCGGTGGCACCGGCCATCAGCAAGTGAGGCATCTTGGCTAAGTCGGTAATAAAAGCCTCATTTGATATAGTTCTGCCCAGAATAATGGGTAATTCATAATTGCTTTTCTGGAATTTCTCGTTCGAGATAACCGATTTCATCGTTACCATTTCACGGTTTTTGTTCGGCACTTCTATACCTACCGTGCCTTTACCGGGCATGGGTGCAATGATACGGATACCCAAAGCCGACAGGTTAAGGGCGATGTCATCTTCCAGATTCTTGATTTTTGAAATTCTGATACCGGCATCGGGTACAATTTCGTAGAGTGTAACCGTAGGGCCAATAGTAGCCTTGATGCTTGAAATACCAATCTGAAAATTGCGCATGGTTTCCACAATTTTATTCTTGTTAGCTTCCAGCTCATCTTCAGTTACTTTACCTCCGGCGTTGCTGTATTCACTTAGAAGACTAACCGGCGGATATTGGTAACTGCCCAGGTCAAGGGTAGGGTCATACATGCCATAGTCTTTCAGTACCTTTTCGTTTACGTCGTCATCGTCCAGGTCTCCTTCTTGCCCTTCAGGCTGGGGCTCATTTACACGGGTATCTTCTATAATAAATGTAGGGCCGTTGCCCGGTGCCTGACTGGTCTCTGTTTTTTTCTGAGGTTGAGGCTTTTCTATTTCAAATTGCACCGGTTTATTAACGGTGTCAATTACAGGGCTGTCAGCCACTGGATTTTCTTCTATAGATTTCGGTGTTTCGGCCACTTCCATAACCGGTTCAGTTCTTACCTGTTCTTCACGGGCAGGTTCTTTTCTTCTGAAAGAGGGTTCGTCATAAGGTGAAACCTCTTCGTCCAAATCAACCTGTACAGCGTTTCTGATTCTTTCAGTAGCAATGTCAACCTGCGGTTGACGGTTAAATACCTTCGTAATAAACCAGTCGTCAATAGTAGAGTAACCATGAAAGAAAATAAGCCAGGCCACCAAAACCAGCATGATGATAAGTATACCGCCTGCACCAATGGCATGGTAAAGAAATTTATTGACCGAATAACCAATACCCCCGCATAAGGTGCCAGCGGGTATGTCTATCATGGTAACAAAATAGCCGAGGCAGATACTTGCCCAGAAAATATAGAAAACACTGGCAATAGTGAAGCGATTCAGACTTTGTGGCAGGAGGTCTTTTTTGAATACCAGACGAAAACCTGCCCAGAAAATTACCGGAATCCAGCCAAAGGCTGAAATACCAAACCATTCAAAAATAAAATAATGCGAAATATAGGCACCCATCAGGCCCATCATGTTACGAGGCTTGAGGTCTATTTCTTCAAGAGAAGCGCTAAAGTTACGTTGAACAATGTCCTGATCAGCGTTGCCCACCAATAAATGCGAAATAAACGAAACAAGAAGAATAACCGAGAGAACCAACAAGAAAACTCCGAAGGCAAGCACGTAGCCATCGGTATTTACACTGATCTCAATCGGCTCTTTTGTTCCGCTGTTTCCCGAACCTTTCGAAGCCGTACGCTCGGTATTCTTCGGGGGCTGTTTTTTGCGAAATGTATTACCCGACATCTTATACTTTTATTAGGAAAGCTATCAATTTTAAAACAAATATATGAATCCTGGCAGAAAAACCCTTGAATAACAAGGAAAATAGTATTTCGTGGTGCATTAAAAGGTTAATAGACAGGCCAATCAGAATCTGGTTTCCGAGCAAAGCAATAGCCTTAATTACCTGCCGGGGAATAACCGTCTTTACAGGTTTTTTATTGATAACGGAACCACAAGAAAATTATTGGCTTGCCTTTGTAACCCAGAACCTCTCGCCCCTGAACTGGCACCAGGCTTTTTTTACCGCACCCGACTCATCTTTTACAAAAAGTATGTTCATATTCATGGACGAAAAATAATCGGGGGCATCCTGATAAAGATGGAAGAAATTTCGTGTGTCTCGCCCGTTCCAGATAAAGTGCAGTGTATTGTCTTTCTGGCTTATTTCCAGTTTGCGCCCGGTGGCATCTACATAAGTGCCTATGTATTGGGCAAACTCAGCCGTTTTGTTTTTTACTTTGGGTAAGGCGCAAGTGGCTATGCTGTCAATCTCTTTCATTAATTCATGCGCAAACGATGCCATGTTCTTTTCTCCTTTTTCTCTGGTTCCCAAAGCTGCATAGCCGTTGATACCACTGGTATTCAGATTGCCGCCCTCAATCATGATGGGGGTCATACTTCCGCTTTTGCCTTTCATGCTCGAATCATTAACGGCGCTGTCCATATCAACCAAATCGGGGCGGATGCTTAGGACATTAGAGGTTTCCAATTCATCGGCATGGCCGCTATAAGTTTTAGTTCTGAAACGAGCCTCTGCTTTATCGAAAGCAGGGCGGTCATACCTACTGAAATAGAGCAGTATGCCCTCATCTGCCAGCGTTCTGGCGGCTGTTTCAAGGGTAGGGGTGGTGCTTACCCCCACATTAATAATATAAAACCTGCGGGGGCCATAGCCAGCCAGACTTCTCACTATCTCAACCACCATATTGGTGGCTGTTGCAAAAGTAGTACTGGTAGAGCCGGGGTATTTCAGAAAAGCCGGATAAAACCCGTAACTGACAGTGGGTGTAATAACCACCTTTTTTTTGGCAGCTACTCTTTTAGCCAGCTCTTGTGCTTGCAGAAAATCAGTCGACAGAGGCAAATGAGGCCCATGTTCTTTGGCGCCTGCACCGAGGGGAATGACAACCACCGTTTCACTGTTGAGTATTTGGCGAGCAGATGTCCAACTGATATCTTCCAGATAGATGGCTTCGTTAGTAGCCGGAATATTATTTTGTGCAAAACTGTTTAGGGTGATGCTCAGGAGTATGAGGGAGTAGATTTTTTTCATGAATTATATTATTAAAGGACCGATATTTTTAAAAACAGTGTATGAATTTACTGGCTTTCAAAACAACAGAATAGTTTATTTTTATACCGACTTATGCCGGTATTCTTGCAGAAAAATTAACCTTTGTTTTATTAGTCGCCCAATTCATTGGGTGTTTTTTAGGTGGAAAACAATTATTTCAAACTATTTATAAACGCCTGAGCCAAAGTAGATGCATTACTACTCAACAATGACTCATTTACCAGAAGATTAAAACCATTGCTTTCATTCGGCCTGGCTGTAATACCATTTTTCTTCAGGTTTTCTGCAAATGTTTTTGAGGCTATGCCTTTCACTGTCAGTTTAAAAATATTGGTTCCGTTCGTAATACGCTCAATTTTAAATGCCCCATGCGCATCGAGGTTTTTTATCAGGTCTTCGGCAATGTTTACAGCTTTGGCATATCTGTCGGCAAAACCATCCAGATAATGTAACGCCACCGCTGCAAAAGGCCAGACCTGATGCAAACCGCCTCCAAACATCCGCCTTTCATGATACATTGGGGCTATCAGTTCTTTTGGTCCCGCCAGAATAGCCCCTGATGCCGCATTGAAATATTTGTAAAGCGAGACATAAACGGTATCAAATAAAGAGGCATAAGCAGCCGGACTGATACCTGTATAGGCAGAAGCCAGCAATAACCGCGCACCATCAAGGTGCATTTTAATGTTATTGGTTCTGGCAAGAGCTGAAATCTGCTGCATTTGTTCGTAATCAAACAATTGTCCGTTTTTCCTTCGTACCGGCGATTCAATAGATATAACCCCTACTTTAGAAGCCACTCTGCCACCTGCTGTTCTTTTCAGTACCTCGCTTACTTCTTCAACCGTAAAAGTTGCCTTATCTAAACCTAAAGGAACCAGATTAAGATTGGAGAGTATCTGGGTGGAATCTCCCGTATCGTTATACACATGGCTTTCGTGCTGAAGAATCACCCTGCTGTTTTTTCCTGCCTGTGTCCGTATGGCCAGATGATTAGCCAATGTACCCTTTGGCATAAAAACGGCGGCTTCTTTGCCCAGCAGATTTGCCATTTTTGTTTCCAGCTCTTCTACGCAGCCGTTCTGAGAATAATAGTCGGCCGTCAGGTTCTTTTTTTTGGTAATATCTGCCAGTAATTGTGAATAAGCCGCCGGATTAAGCACAAGCCCGTCTGATACAAAATTAACAGTGGCAGGTAGCACGTCAATAGGTGGGTTTTCAGTTGTAAAAGCGTTGGCAGCAAAGGCAGGTGCCAGCGAAAAGGCAGAAGACAGCTTCAGGAAATTTCTGCGGTGTAGATGGTTCATAAGTTTGCGAATGATTTAAGAGGAATCACTAAAATTAAATATAATTTTTTAGGTATTGCATCGAAAAAACTGATTTTTTGGTGCAATAGGATAGTCGTTCTGGCTACTTTAGCGTAATTATTAAAATCTATTCAATTAAATTATAAAATATGGCCTTTGGAGCCATGTTTTCGCAGAAAACAGGGGTGTAAATGAGCAGAATTGAATTTTTAAAATAATTTAATAATGTTTTAAATAATTTCATTTTTTCTATAAAAAATACTACTTTTGTTTTTGGGCCATCTCTATTCAAACACCCTTAATGAAAACTTTAACCGTAAAAATTAAATACCTTTTTCTTCTTTGCCTTATTACGGTTGGCATTGCCTCTGTGGTCTGGAATTGCACCAGCGCTTCAGCAGAAACATCGGCTATACCAGACGAGGTAGACTATAATTTTCATATCCGCCCGATATTATCCGACCGTTGTTTTAAGTGCCATGGCCCGGACGCCAAAACCCGCGAAGCGAACCTGCGCCTGGATACCCCGGAAGGCGCGTATGCTGCGCTGAAAGACAACCCAAAGGCACATGCCATTGTGGCCGGAAATCCGGATTTGTCAGAAGTGTTTCTTAGAATTACAGCCAAAGACTCCAGCCAACTGATGCCTCCGGTTGAATCAAACCTGAAACTGACCCGGCATGAAATAGACCTGATAGAAAAATGGATTAAGCAGGGTGCAAAATATAAAGAACACTGGGCATTTATTGCACCACGTAAAACAACGGTGCCTAAAGCCGATGAAGATTGGGTGGTGAACGAGATAGATAATTTTGTGTATGACAAAATGCGTGAGAAGGGTCTGAAACCCAATGATGAGGCAGAAAAAGAACAATTGCTGAAACGTGTAAGCCTCGACTTAACCGGCCTGCCGCCAAGTGTAGACTTGCAAGACCGTTTCCTGAATGACAATTCGTCAAATGCGTATGAAAAAATTGTAGACGAACTATTAAAGAGCAAGCACTACGGCGAGAAAATGGCCACCTACTGGCTGGACGTAGCCCGTTATGCCGATTCGCACGGATACCAGGACGATGGGCTGCGTACCATGTGGCCCTGGAGAGACTGGGTGATTCATGCCTATAATGAGAATTATCCTTACAGTAAGTTTCTGAGCTGGCAATTAGCCGGCGACCTGCTGCCGAATCCGGACGGAAGCGGTAAACCTTCAAAAGAAATGCTACTGGCAACCGGATTTAACCGGAATCATAAAATAACACAGGAAGGCGGGGTAATTGACGAAGAATACCGGATAGAATACGTAACCGACCGCACCAATACCTTTGGCAAGTCTTTTCTGGCGCTGACATTTGAATGCGCCAAATGCCACGACCATAAGTATGACCCGATTTCTCAGAAAGATTATTACCGCACCTTTGCTTTCTTTAACCAGGTGCCTGAAAAGGGTCTTTTCGGAACCATAGATGCCTCTTTTGCCGACCCGCCGAACATGGCTATAACCGATGCAGACGTAAAGTCTTTATTGAGGTTTATCAATAAAAAAGACACCGCAAAAGTGATGGTAATGGTAATGAAAGATACTACCAAAACCCGGACAACCTATGTGCTGAACCGCGGGAATTATGATTCGCACGGCGACTCAGTAACCTTTGGCCTGCCGCAAAGGGTAATGCCTTATGATACCCTAAAGTACGGAAGAGGCCGCCTGGGACTAGCCAAATGGATGCTTGACCCTAAAAATCCTTTAACGGCACGGGTATATGTGAACCGCCTGTGGGCGCAGTTTTTTGGCAGAGGTATTGTAAAAACACTGGGCGATTTCGGGATGCAGGGTGAACTACCGTCTCATCCCGAATTACTCGACTGGCTGGCGGTTGATTTCAGAGAAAAAGGCTGGAATGTTAAAAGGCTGGTAAAACAGATGGTAATGTCGGCCACTTACCGGCAGTCTTCAGTGGTAACAAAGAAACACCTTAACACCGACCCTGAGAATATTTATCTGGCAAGGAGTTCGCGCCTTCGAATACCAGCAGAAAACGTACGCGACTATGTTTTGTCGAGCAGTGGCATACTAAATGATGAAATCGGCGGGCCAAGTATTAAACCGTATCAACCCAAAGGGTTGTGGGAAGTGGCAACCTCTGGCCGCGGAACGCTGTCAAGATATGTGCAGGACCATGAATCTGACCTATACAGGCGTGGTATGTATGTGTTCATTAAACGAACGGTTCCGCCACCTGCCATGTTGATTTTTGATGCCAGTAACCGTGACCAATGCGAGGTACAACGCGTGCGTACCAATACGCCTTTACAGGCACTGGTAATGATGAACGACCCGCAGATGATTGAAGGCTCAAGGGTAATGGCTGAAAAGCTGTCGATTGAAATCGGTAACTATGATACAAAACTGGAAAAGGCTTTCAGAAAGGTGCTTTGCCGAAAGCCGACCGAAAAGGAAATGACCATTGTGAAGCAGTATTTTGCGCAAGAGTCAGGGTTACTTAAAAAAGATATAAAGCGAGCCGAAAGGCTACTGAATATAGGTGAATACAAACATGAAGCAGTAAAAGACAAGGCTTCGGCCGCTGCTTTGATGCAAACTATTCAGATGTTGTATAACATGGAAGAGGCCATTACCCGCATTTAGCCGTTTTGAATTACCAATTACTGATTTTAATTTTCACTGATGGAAAACGAATTTTTCAAAAACAGATTGAATATTAACCGCAGGCATTTTCTGAGCAAATCGGCTGTGGGCCTGGGCAGTTTGGCCTTGGGCTCATTGATGATTCCTGACCTCTTCAGGGGCGGAGATGAAAGCACGGCACAATTGCCGCTTGGCTTGCCTCACTTTGCACCCAAAGCCAAAAGAGTAATTTATCTGTTTCAGAATGGGGCACCTTCTCAGCTTGAAACTTTCGATTATAAACCTTTGCTCAATAAAATGGCAGGTGAAGACCTGCCCGAGTCAATCAGAGGAGGGCAGAGGCTGACTGGTATGACCGCCAACCAGACCAAATTTCCGCTGGTTGGGTCTTATTTCGGGTTTAAGCAATACGGTCAGTCTGGCGCATGGGTAAGCGATATGTTTCCCAACATGGCCAGGATTGTGGATGAGCTTTGTATCATAAAAACCATGAACACCGAGGCCATAAATCATGACCCCGCGCTGACTTTCCTCCAGACAGGAGCACAGGTTGGGAATCGCCCGAGCATGGGCGCCTGGATGAGCTACGGTTTAGGTAGTGAAAACAAAAACCTGCCTGCGTTTTGCGTGTTATTGTCGCGCGGAAGAGGCAACGGGCAAGGGGTTTACTCTAAACTGTGGACAAACGGTTTTCTTGATTCTATCCATCAGGGCGTGGTGTTCAGTAGCGGAGAAGACCCGATTCTGTATCTGAAAGATTCAGAAGGTATTGATAAAGAATCGCGCAGGCGTATGCTGGATAAACTGGCAGAACTTAATAACCTGGGCTTTGAGACCAATGGCGACCCCGAAGTGCAGGCCAAAGTGCAGCAATATGAAATGGCCTACCGCATGCAAACGGCTGTGCCTGAGTTGACAGACTTATCAAAAGAGCCAGACCATATCGTAAAAATGTATGGCCCTGAATGCCTGGTGCCGGGTACTTATGCGGCCAATGCTTTGCTGGCAAGAAAACTCTCTGAATCGGGCGTGCGCTTCGTGCAGTTGTATCATCAGGGATGGGACCAGCACGGTAATTTGCCTAACGAAATGCCGTTGCAGGCCGAAGACGTTGACCGTTCGTCGGCAGCTTTAATAATGGACTTGAAACAAAGAGGACTGTTAGACGAAACGCTTGTGATATGGGGCGGCGAATTTGGCAGAACCAATTATTGCCAGGGCAACTTTACAAAAGATAATTATGGCCGTGACCACCACCCCAGAGCCTACACCATCTGGATGGCGGGCGGTGGGGTAAAGCCCGGCATAGTTTATGGAGAAACAGACGAGTTTGGTTACAATATAGTTAAAGACCCCGTGCATATACACGATTTCCATGCCACTGTGATGCACCTGATGGGTCTTAACCATGAGCAGCTTACTTATAAGCATTTAGGCAGAAGATACAGGCTCACCGACGTGGCCGGTAAGCTGGTGCCCGGTATCATTGCCTGATTTTCCACCTGTCTGAAACATCTATTGCACCCTGAACACTTCGATGAATCGTTTCTATAAAGCCAGTTCGTATCTTTTACTAGTTTGTAATTTACTGCTCATTTTTCTGCTCTTTTTTGAAGAAAGAGTAAAGGTGCCTCTTTGGGTAAGCCCGTTTGGCAGGCTTCACCCAATGCTTCTGCATTTACCAATCGGGTTTTCAATTGTACTGGTACTCATAATACTGATGAAGAAAGAAATTGAACCCAAAAGCTATACATTTTTTGTGAGGCTGATGCTCATCATTACGGCGCTTACGTCATGTATTGCTGCTTTGATGGGTTTTTTCCTGTCGAGAGAGGGTGGATACGATGCCGGTCTTTTGCAATGGCATAAGTGGACAGGTGTAGGCGTGAGTGTATTTACTTATGCTTTAACCTGGTTTTATGAATATTTAAGCGAAAAAACAAAGTTACTTCAGTACCTGTCAGTATTCTGTCTAGTGCTTTTCATTTTAGCCGGTCACTATGGGGCGGCTATCACGCATGGTGAGAACTATGTACTGGAAGCCTTTGAGAATAAAAAGAAATCGTCAGATTTTTCGACTGAAAGCAATCTATATGCTGTCTCTATTGTGCCGATTCTGGAAAAGAAATGTATGGCATGCCATAACGACCAGAAAGTAAAAGGAGAACTGAACATGAGCAGCGTAGAAAAAATACTGAAAGGGGGTAAGCATGGCGCTTTATGGAAAGCCGGAGATACCCTGCATAGCTTATTGCTGCAAAGGGTACACTTACCGCTTGAAGAAAAAGAGCACATGCCGCCTAAAGGCAAAGAACAGCTGACTTTTGAAGAAATTGCCTTATTGAGTGCTTGGATACAGGAAGGCGCCAACATAAAAAAAACGGTGAAGGATTATCCGGAGGCATCAAAAACCAGAGCAATGGCCCTGAAAATGGCGGGCAGTGGCAATAGTATAAAAACTTACGATTTCGCCGAGGCATCTGAAAGTACATTGACAGACGTCAACACACCTTTTTGTGTGGTAAGTCCGCTGGCAGCCGGGTCTCCGGCATTGGAGGCCGAGTTTTTTGTTAGTCGGAAATTCGATAAAAAGTCACTTGAGAATCTGGCTAAAGTAAAAGAGCAACTGGTAGAACTGAGCCTGTCAAAAATGCCTGTGAAAGACGAAGATGTTAAGCTAATTGCCCAATTCAGAAATCTTGAAAAACTCAATCTGAATCAGACTGATATTTCAGGTGGTACTTTAGACCAGCTTGCACAAAACAAAAAATTATTTTCTGTTACATTGTCAGGTACAAAAGTAGGAAAAGCCCAACTACAAAAATTAATGGTGTTGCCAGCTTTAAAAGAAGTTTTCGTATGGAATACTTCGTTAGATTCAGTGGCAATTCAGGAATTTGCTAAAAAGTATCCGGGGGTTGTATTTGATACAGGTTACAGGGGGAATCCGAAAGAAGTACTGAAACTGAATCCGCCGATACTGGTTAATGAAGATTTTATACTTAAAAAAGGCATACCGGTAGAGCTTAAACATACGTTAAAGAATGTGCAGATTCATTATACTTTAGATGGCACAGACCCTGACTCAACCACCGGAACGATATACACCAAACCATTGGTTGTTGATAGCTATACCCGTTTAAAAGCGCTGGCCACCAAAGATGGATGGCTTGCAAGTAACAGAGTATCTTACACTTTCTTTAAAGCCGGCTTTGTAGCTGATACAGCCATTTTGCTTACCTTACCCAAACCGCAGTATGCAGGCAAGGGCGCCAGGAACCTGATAGATTTAAAGAAAGGCCCGAACGATAATCACGGCGATGCGGCTTGGCTGGGTTACCAGCAGGAAGATTTTGTGAGCCTGCTGAAATTTAAGAAGCCAACGTTTTTAAGCACGATAACCCTGAGCTATTTAATGAAGCCGGGGTCGCACATTATGCCGCCTGCTACTGTTGAAGTATGGGGGGGGAGCAGTGAGGCAGACCTCAAGAAACTTCAAAAAATAGTGCCGGAGCAGCCCGATAAAATGCAGAATGCTGTAAACATGGGTATTAATGTGCCTATCAGACCCGGTGATTATAAAGTAATAAAAGTAGTAGTGAAACCACTACCAAAATTGCCTAAGTGGCATCCGGAAAAAGGGAAGCCGGGCTGGTTTTTTGTTGATGAAATCTTCCTCAACTAAGTTTTTCAGGATGCCGTTTGGTTACTAATCAATAGCTTACTGCTTTATCTTTTTTAAATGGCTTGCCAGACCATGCTTTTTGCTGGGTCCATTCTTCATCAGGTGCCGACCAGAACGGGTCGGTTTCGGGCAAGCCCAAAGTCAGGAATCCCAAAGAGGTGAGATACATGCTGCCCGCGTTAGAGTATGAATCAGCAATGCCCGGCTGGTGCCCTGCAAAACCGAGGGTCAGCCATCCTGCTTTATCAAAAACACCTTCTTGGCCGAACATCCGCTTCATAACGGCTGTCATTGCACAGCGTACCTGTGCCGGGCTTACACCTTCCGGTAGTTGGTGTAAAAGCGCCGTGTGCGCCAATGCCTGAAAGGCACCTAAGCGATAAGTGATACTTCTACCAAAAGGAGGAAATGAGCCTTCGGGAGATATCAATCTTTCCAGAAAATCGGCTTGCCGCTGCATTCTTTTCACGGCTTTGATATACTGTTCTTCAAGAGCCTGATTTTTTCTATCCGGCCACTGCCTTTTTTGTACTTTCAGCAGGGTGTCAAGCACATCTACAATCATTGGGTGAATCACGAACGAGTTGTAATAGTCCATGTGAAAAACTTCTCCATCTTTAAACCAGCCGTCGCCCACATAAAAACTCTCAATAATCCTGAGCCCGTAATCTATTCTGAAACGGTCTGCTTCTTCCCCCGCAAATTGTAAAAAAACCTCAACCATCGCAGAGAATAAAAGCCAGTTATTGTTGCCCGGTACTACCCTGCGCAGCAATCTGAATTCTTCAATAACCCTTTTTTTGGTGGTGTCATCTAATGGTTGCCAGAGAGCCTCAGGGGCTTTCAGGAAACTTTGTGCCAGAAAGGCGGCATCTACCAGTGTTTGCCCTTCTTTTCGCCAGAGCATGTAGTCGGGGCTAGCCGGGTCAACGCTGTTTTTAATACTGCCCAGTGCATAAGTTCTTAGTTTTTTGCGCAGTCTGCCTTCTTCGTTATCTGTATCAGGCAGGGCCAGCCAGGGGGCAATGCCTGTCATGGTGCGGGCAAAGCCTTCCAGAAAAGCAACTTTGGCATTGCGGTTGTCCCAGATTGGGCTCAGTTCTACCTGCCAGTTTTTCTGCAAGGTGCCTTCGCTCAGATTCTTAAGAACGGGTTCGGCAATTTTATAAAGTAATTTTGCCCAGTAAAGGCGCGTATCTTCTTTTTCAGGGGCAGGGTTGGCCTGTGAGATAACTGGTGACGCTGCAATGGCAAAGCCAGCCATTGTGTTTTTCTGGATAAAGTCTCTGCGGTTCATGGGTTGAATATAATTTAAAGCAATTTATGCCTAAAATTAATAGCAAACAACCCACACAAACAGATGTGCCGGAAATAAAAATGCAGTAAGAAAAAGGAATAATTAGCTTATTTCGATTTCATCCCCGTGCTTGTTGATGAAATGAAACTCGGTGATACCGATAGATGAATCTTTTACGAGTTTGATCCAGGTACGGTATTTCAGGAACCACTTCACTTGTTTTGAAATGATACCTTCACGGTAGTAAGCGTAAACGAACGGATGCAGTATAATGCTGATGCCTGTCTCGTTTTGTTTCGACAGGATATAGTCCAGATTATTTTCAATTAAATCGGTAATAACAATACTTGCCTGAATTGTACCCGTACCGCCACAGGTTGGGCAGGTTTCGCGGGTTACAATATTCATTTCGGGGCGTA
Organism: Emticicia fluvialis; assembly: GCF_024793945.1. Taxonomy (NCBI): domain Bacteria; kingdom Pseudomonadati; phylum Bacteroidota; class Cytophagia; order Cytophagales; family Leadbetterellaceae; genus Emticicia; species Emticicia fluvialis. Next base: position 101,168 of record NZ_JANUSD010000011.1, on the reverse strand, counting down.
CACGCTGGCGGGTAATTTGTAGCAGGCCAAACTTAGAAATAGGCAGAATGGTGTATTTAGACCTGTCGCCTTTCATTTCTTCTTTCATTGCTTCCTGAATCAAACGACGGTTTTCGTTTTTCTTCATGTCAATGAAATCAACCACTATAATACCACCCATATCGCGCATGCGCAACTGGCGGGCAATTTCTTTGGCTGCTTCAAGGTTAACAGTGAGCGCGGTAGACTCCTGGTCGCCCTCCTGTGTTGATTTATTGCCACTGTTTACGTCAATTACATGAAGCGCTTCAGTGTGTTCAATAATCAGGTACCCTCCACCTGGTAGGCTTACCGAGCGGCCAAACAAAGATTTAATTTGTTTCTCTATACCGAACTGCTCAAAAAGTTTTGTTTTTCCGGTATGGAGCTTCAGGATCTTCTCTTTTTCTGGGGCAATGGTATGTAAAAAGCTCTTGATACCATCAAAATTTTCTTTCGAATCAACATAGATATTGTCGAAATCATCGTTCAGCATATCACGCAGAATAGAAGATGCTCTATCCATTTCGCTGATGATGCGGTCACGAGGTTTGGCATCCCTAAGGTTTTTCATCCCTGACTCCCACTTGTCTACACAAAAATCAATATCTCTCTTCAATTCGTCAAGGTCTTTGCTTTCGGCTACGGTTCTTACTATCACCCCGAAGTTTTCAGGTTTGATAGACGAAACCAGCTTATGTAAACGCTGACGCTCTTGCTTATTGGTGATTTTCTTGGAGATATTAACAGACGTACTGAAAGGTACCAGAACTATGTTCCGGCCGGCAATCGAGATGTCGCAGGATAGCCGCGGGCCTTTAGTAGAAATAGGTTCTTTCACGACCTGCACCAGAATAGGGGTATTCTTGGTAACAACTTCGTTTATCTTACCTAATTTGTCTATATCTTTTTCAAGTTGAAAACCTTTCAGACGAAGATTGACAGGACGTTTGGCAATAACGTCTTTAACAAATTTACTAAGAGAATTGTACGAAATGATTTCGTTATAGTGCAGAAAACCATCTTTATCGTAGCCGACGTCTACAAAGGCAGCGTTGTTGCCCTGTACAACTTTCTTAACTACACCCAAATAGATATCTCCGACGGAAAACTGGTGTTCCGTCTCATCAAAGTGATATTCAAGTAGCCGTTTGTCTTGTACTAGGGCTATCCTGTCACCTTTCTGTGTGGTACTGATATATAATTCGTTGCTCAATACTGAGGTAGAATCAAGAGGTTAGATATTGTTTTGGCTAAATGATGGATTTTGATAGTCATAAGCACAAATTACTGGAGCCTATGACTATCAAAGTAAAGAAAGATTATTTTTTCTTATGACGGTTTTTTCTAAGACGTTTCTTTCTTTTGTGAGTTGACATCTTGTGTCTTTTTCTTTTCTTTCCGCAAGGCATAATTGTAAAAGATTATAAACCCCTGGTCGGTAAGGGGTATTTAATTCAATAATTTATTTATATGTTTTTCCTCTGCCTTTCAACAGGGGAGACCGTGGCACGGTGTTTTTTATCGAACCGCAAAGATAGTGAATTATTTTATACTCTCCAAAGTCTTGTTGAGTTCTTGTAATAAAGTAGGGTCTTTCACTTTTTCTTTCAGGTCAAGCAAAATCTTTTTTGCCTGGTCTTTCTCTCCTAATTCAAGTAGGCTGTATCCTAAACCAAACTGCGCATTGGCATTTGAAGGGTTGATACGCAACACCTGTCTGAAACGGTCGGCGGCTTTGGCATACTGGTTAGACTGCATCGATAACACACCCAGGTTCATCAGCGCCGGCTCGTAGTTAGGCTCTTCTGCCAATACTTCGCGCAGCATCATAATGGCCTGCATAGGCGAGTCTGTCTGTACGTAAGTCATAGCCAGGTTGGTTTTGGCCTGTAGCTGTCTTGGGCTTTTCTCCAGAACCTTATGATATGCATTACGGGTTTTATTAGCCAGATACTCAATGTTTTCGGGTTTCAATGCCAAATTATATGCCTGTAAATAGGCATCACCGGCTCTCATCCAGTTTTCGGTGCTCGGCGCGGCCAGGGCAATTTTTTCTATATACACAGCGGCGCTGTCAAATCTGTTACCAAGTGCATAGGTTTCTGCCAATTGGTTATAAACAGCTTTTTTGTCAGCGGCTGTGGTTAGCTTCTGTTTCAAGTCGGCAATTTGTTTTTCCTGCTCCGGCGATAACTTCGGTGCCTGCGTGGCAATATCGTCTTTGTGGTTGTCTGCTGTGGCAGGGCCTTTGTTGTCGGCTACTTTATCACGGTTCGACTTCGCCTCGTTTTTAACAACCACTTTAGGGCGATAATAAAGAAAGCCCGTGAGGGCTATCGCTGCTACAATTATAATCAAAAATTGTTTTTTCATAAGTTTCTGATAACCGTGGGTAGTGCATTGCACTACCCACAATCGGTCGATAAGCCCTTTCGGGCAATGAAATTATTTTACGTTGGCTTTCACTTGTTCCGTAAATTCTTTGGCTGGCTTAAAGCCCGGAACAGAGTGAGCCGGTACGGTTACCGTAGTTTTAGCAGAAATGTTACGAGCTTTTTTAGCAGCCCTTCTCTTGTTTACAAAACTTCCGAAACCTCTGACATACACAGCATCTCCTTGTGCCAATGTGTCTTTTACTGTGTTAAAAAATGCCTCAAGTGTAGATGATACACTTGCTTTGTCCACGCCAGTCTTGTCGGCAATCGCTGAAATTACTTCTGCTTTAGTCACGATCGTAACTTATTTTTTAAGGTTTTAATATTGAATTTTACCAAGATAACTATTGAATTGAAAGGACTTAATAAACAAAATAAAAGCAGACGCTCAGTTCTATTAATTCAACCTCTCCAAACTCTTTGGGTTTATTTTGGGTTTGCAAAGATATGGGTTTTAAACTTAGTATCCCAAAAACATTTTAGTATTTTTTTATATAATTGCTTAATAATTAGTGAGTTATATTTTTTTTATAGGTAAAACAAACGTTTTAAAAAAGAAAAAATAAGCGATTGTTAAGAAAACTTCAATAAAAATTGGAAAGACAAACGTTTTCCGGAGTACTCAGAAAATGGTATTTCAGTAACAAAAGAGACCTGCCCTGGAGGCATACAAACGACCCATACAAGATATGGTTATCTGAAGTTATACTGCAGCAAACCAGAGTTGTGCAGGGCATGCCTTACTACAATAAATTTGTTGAGAAATACCCAACAGTTACAGCACTGGCCAATGCCGATGAACAAGACGTTTTGCGGCTGTGGCAAGGCCTGGGTTATTACTCAAGAGCCAGAAACATGCACCAGACAGCCCAAATTATTGCAGGTGCTCTAAATGGCATATTTCCGGATACTTATGCAGCACTGGTAAAACTGAAGGGCATAGGCCCATACACCGCAGCTGCCATTGCCTCTTTTGCATTTAACGAGAAAGTGGCAGTAGTCGACGGAAACGTGTACAGAGTTTTGGCCAGAGTATTTGGTATTGAAACTGACATAGCCAGCCATGAGGCAAAAAAGATTTTTAACGAACTGGCCAACGAGTTAATTTCAGAAGAGGAACCGGGTACGCACAATCAGGCGGTGATGGAGTTCGGGGCTACTTATTGCACGCCGGTCAATCCCGGCTGTATGTTCTGTATTTTTCAGGATTCCTGCCAGGCAAACCTGCAAGGCAAGCAGGCAATACTGCCTGTGAAACTGAAAAAAGTAAAAGTGCGCAGCCGTTTCTTTGATTATTTTGTAATTGAAAAGGCCGGTAAGTTACTGATGGCCAAACGCGGGCCAAAAGATATTTGGGAAGGGCTGTACGATTTTTATCTGGTAGAAAGCCCAGGAAGCCTGATGGATATTGAATTAACCGATAATGATTTTCTGCTGGCATTATTGCCACACGCTATTATCAGAAGTACATCTGAGGTTTACAGGCATATACTGACACACCAGCGTATAGAGGTGCGGTTCTGGCATCTGGATGTGGATGGTAACATGAATGTGCCATTGCCGCCAAATTACACTTTTTTTGAGTGGGAAGAAGTAGAAGATTTGCCCAAGCCTGTTCTGATAGAAAAGTACCTGAAATTGCACCATAAGGAATTTCAGAAGTAGTGCTGAGGGGCTGAAAATGGTTGCGGTCTGAATACCAAACAATTGGACGCGCATCTTAGAAAGTATTATGGTTTTTTATTAAATTTGTTCTTATTCAAAACGACATACATTCAAAACAGATAAAAAAATGGCTGGAGTAAACAAAGTGATTTTATTAGGAAGATTAGGGTCTGACCCTGAAGTCCGTACGCTTCCAAGCGGTGGTAAAGTAGTAAACTTTAGCATTGCTACGTCTGAGAACTATACCAACAGAAACGGAGAAAAGGTAGAACAAACAGAATGGCATAGAATTGAGCTTTGGGAGAATCTGGCAAATGTAGCTGAGCAGTATCTGAAAAAGGGAGACATGGCTTACATTGAAGGGAAGATAAGAACCGAAAAATGGACTGACCAGAACGGGCAGGAGAGATATACAACCAGAGTAAGAGGAACGGCTATTCAGCTGATAGGTGGCAGAAGCAGTAATGCCGAAGAAAGTGACGCAGCGCCGTCATACGGTAACAGCAACAATTTTGCACCTAAACCTGCACCTGTACCAACCCCACCACCTATTGAAATGGCCGGCGATGGTGGCGATGATTTGCCGTTTTAAGTCATTCAATACTGGTAGAATATAAAATGAGTCGGGTTTCAAAACGTTTTGAAACCCGACGCATTTTATAAACAAAAACTTATTTCTACGCTGGCACTTGTTCTATTTTCTCTTTCAGTTGCATCATTTCGTCTCTGAAACGGGCAGCCTCCAGGAAGTCAAGTTCTTTGGCAGCACGCTCCATTTTTTTCTGGGTTTCATCCATTAATTTCTGTAGCTGGCCTTTGTTCATATAGCTTACAACAGGGTCGGCGGCTATGCTAACTTCCTGTGGTTCAATATAATACGTTTTGGTGCTGGCGCGGCTGTCGGCAATAGAGGTTTGCTCCATAATGGCCTCTCTGCTTTTAAATACCGTTTTGGGTGTAATACCATGCTCCGCATTGTAGGCCATCTGTCTGGCCCGGCGTCTTTCAGTTTCTTCAATGGCTTTTGCCATTGAACCCGTTATGGTATCTGCATACATCAGTACTTTACCGTTTTCGTTACGTGCTGCCCGACCAATCGTTTGTATCAGCGAGCGGATATCACGCAGGAAGCCCTCCTTATCGGCATCCATAATAGCAACCAGCGATACCTCAGGCAGGTCCAGACCCTCTCTCAAAAGGTTTACCCCCACCAGAACATCAAAAATGCCAAGGCGCAATTCACGAAGGATTTCAACCCGTTCAAAAGTTTTTACCTCAGAGTGTATGTAGCGGCCCTTGATACCCACTTTGTCGAGATACCGGCTCATTTCTTCGGCCATCCTTTTGGTTAGTGTGGTTACCAAAACCCTTTCTTTGCGTTCAACCCTTAAATGAATTTCTTCCAGTAAATCATCAATCTGGTTAATGCTTGGTCTTACTTCAATCTTAGGGTCAAGCAGCCCGGTCGGCCGGATAATCTGCTCTACTACCACACCTTCTGCTTTTCTTATCTCATAATCGGCCGGGGTGGCGCTTACGTAAATGGCCTGGCCTATCAGCTCTTCAAATTCCTGAAATTTCAATGGCCGGTTGTCCATAGCTGATGGCAGCCGGAATCCGTATTCCACCAGCGATTCCTTGCGCGAGCGGTCTCCTCCCCACATGGCCCTAATCTGGGGCATTGATACGTGGCTCTCGTCTACTACCAAAATAAAGTCTTCCGGGAAGTAGTCAAGCAGGCAGAAAGGCCTCTGGCCCGGCTGGCGTCTGTCAAAAAAGCGTGAGTAGTTTTCTATACCTGAGCAATAACCCAGTTCGCGCATCATTTCCAGGTCAAACTCGGTTCGTTCCTGTATGCGTTGCGCTTCCAGCCTGCGGCCGTCAGACTCAAAGTACTTTACCTGCCTTACCATCTCGTCCTGAATCTCGTGAATAGCGTTTTGCATCACATCTCTACCGGTTACAAACAGGTTAGCAGGAAAAATCGCTATTTGTTTTTCAGTCGATAGTTTTTTGCCATTGGTGGGGTCAATCCGCTGTATTTCTTCAATCTCATCGCCAAAGAAAATAAAACGGTAGGCAAAGTCGGCGTAACTGGGGTATAAATCAACGGTATCTCCCTTTACTCTGAAATTCCCCCGCGTAAACTCAGCTTCTGTACGCGAATAAAGTATCGAAACAAGCTGATATAAAAACTGGTTTCGGCTTACCTGCTCGCCCACTTTTATCTGAATAATGCTCTGCTTCATTTCATGGGGGTTACCTGCACCATAAATACATGAAACCGATGCTATTACGATTACATCGCGCCGACCAGACATCAGTGACGAAACCGTTGAAAGCCGCAGCTTGTCAATTTCCTCATTAATCATCAGGTCTTTTTCAATATAGGTATTGGTAGTGGCAATGTACGCCTCCGGCTGGTAGTAATCATAATAGCTGATGAAGTATTCAACAGCGTTTTCGGGGAAGAACTGCTTAAACTCGCCATAAAGCTGGGCGGCCAGTGTTTTATTATGGCTCAGTATCAGCACGGGGCGGTCTAGCTGGGCAATTACATTGGCAACGGTAAATGTTTTACCAGAACCCGTAACACCCAGTAAAACCTGGGTTTCTTCTCCATTTCTGATTCCCTCCACCAGTTTTTTTATGGCCACTGGCTGGTCGCCGGTAGGTTTGTACTCTGAGGTTAGTTTGTATTGCATAATTTACAGTCTGGTCAGTAAGCCTATCGTTTTAAAACAAAAGTCGTGTTGTTATAGTTTCGTGTTTTTTGTTTATCAGAAACTATACATAAACTTTTTCAGGGCAATAGCAGACAGATTTTGAAGCCCGGGCAAAGTAAGAATAAAAAGTAAAGCCACAGTACGAATTTCAGGAAAGGATATGACTGGTTAAAGTTGTTACAGGACAATTCATAGAATCTAAGATTAAGTTTCTGCCAAATGTAATTACATAGAAAAAACGGTGTTAGATTTCGGAAGAATTATATTTATTTTGCCCAAAAATCAAGTTTTATGAAGCCAGTTTACAAAGCACACCCTTGGCATGGTATTCCTGTTGGAGAAAAGGCCCCAGAAACAGTAACAGTATTTATTGAAATTGTGCCTTCTGATACCATTAAATATGAAGTAGATAAGGAGTCAGGTTATTTGAAAATCGATCGTCCTCAGAAATATTCAAACATTATCCCTTCGTTATACGGGTTTATTCCACAAACCTATTGCGGAGAAGAAGTAGCAAAACTGGCCCGCGAACGTGGCTCAGATAAAGTAACAGAGGGGGACGGTGACCCGCTTGATATTTGTGTGTTGTCGAGCCACCATATTCCGCATGGTGACATTTTATTACAAGCTATACCTATTGGCGGTTTGTGTTTATTAGACAAAGGCGAGGCTGACGATAAAATTATTGCTGTGCTGGTAGCAGACCCAATTTATCAGAAATTTAAGGATATCAGTGAGCTGCCGGAAGCGATCATTACGCGTCTGAAACACTATTTCCTTACCTATAAGAGCTTACCTGACGAAAAAAATGCCATTGAGATATCTAATGTTTATGGCCGTGAAGGTGCGCATGAGGTAATCAGGAAGTCGATGATGGATTACAGAGATTTAATCTTTAAACCTATTTAAGTTTAAAGTTACAAGATATCAACGGGGCATAACTCAGGTGATGCCCCGTTTGTTTTTTTAACAGCGGTGGTACAGTAATAATTATAGCAATATAGGAATCTTGTATTATTGTTGTACCTTTGCAATTGATAATCAATTAATTACAGCAGTGATGCTGCAAACTCATGAAGAATACTGAAAGACCCCGGAGACCAAGAACGGAGGGTAAAGAAAAACCGGTCTCATCAAGATCCGACCAACGCTCGGATAAAAAAAGCTACTCAGACGACAAACGTCCTTACGCAAGTAAAAAAACTGACTCCGCCGCCAGGCCAAAAGGCAATTTTCCAAAAAAAGAAGGATTTGATAGAAGTTTCTCTGAACCACGTTTCGGAGAGAAGAGGCCTTTCGGCGCAAAAAAGCCGTTTGCCGCAACATCTTCAGACCGACCTTTTGAAAGGAAAGCTGCTGACGATAAACGCCCTTATGGAGAAAAGAAATCCTATGGCAGCGACCGTCCGGCTCGTCCTTACGTGAAAAAAGACGAAGGCGGATTTGAAAGCAAACGCCCTTATGGAGAGAAAAAATCCTATGGCAGCGACCGTCCGGCCCGTCCTTATGCGAAAAAAGACGAAGGTGGATTTGAAAGCAAACGCCCTTATGGAGAGAAAAAATCCTATGGCAGCGACCGTCCGGCTCGTCCTTACGCGAAAAAAGACGAGGGCGGATTTGAAAGCAAACGCCCTTATGGAGAGAAAAAATCCTATGGTGATGAGCGTCCGGCTCGTCCTTATGTAAAAAAAGAGGATGGCGGGTTCGAAAATAAACGCCCTTATGGAGAGAAAAAACCATTTGGTAGTGACCGCCCAGACCGCCCTTTTCAGAAAAGAACAGAAGGTGGATTTGATAAAAAAAGTGGTTTTGGCGACAGAAAGCCAGCTACCGGCGACCGCCCCGAGAGACCGTTCTTTAAGAAAGAGGAAGGTGGATTTGAAAATAAACGTACTTTCGGCGACAAAAAGCCATTTGGCACTGAACGCGCAGAACGACCATCGTTTAGAAGAGAAGGTGGTGATTTTGCTGAGAAAAAACCATTTGACAGAGAGAAACCACGATTCGAAAAACGTGACGACAGACGCGAAGAAAGAGGTTACAGCAGAGGTGCCAGAGATGAAAGAAAAGAAAACCAGGCAAGCGCATCTAAAGTAGCTGCTCCTAACTACAATCTTGATAAAATGAAAAACTCTTTACCCCCCAGGGTAAAGCGTAAAGTAGAACAGGAAGAGAAAGATATTGATGGATTAATAAGACTGAACCGCTACATTTCAAATGCAGGTATTGCTTCGCGCCGAGATGCTGACGAGCTGATTGCCTCAGGTCAGATTACGGTTAATGGCAAGGAAATAACTGAAATGGGCTACAAAGTTAAACCCAGTGATGTAGTAAAATATGGTAAAAAAATATTGAACCGCGAAAAACTGGTTTATTTGTTGCTGAACAAACCCAAAGATTTTATTACTACTACCGAAGACCCCAATGAGCGCAAAACCGTAATGGACCTGGTGGCCAATGCCTGCGAAGAAAGGGTGTATCCGGTGGGCAGGCTTGATAGAAACACAACGGGCTTGCTGCTTTTGACAAACGATGGCGAACTGGCAGAAAAGCTATCTCATCCTTCTAACGAGATAAGAAAGATTTATCAGGTTGAACTTGACAAGCCTATTTCAACCGAGCATTTTGATGCTATTAAAGAAGGTATTGACCTGGAAGATGGCTTCATAAAAGCAGACGACCTTGCTTTGGTAACACCAGATGCAGAAGTTGTAGGTATTGAGATACATAGTGGTAAAAACCGCATTGTACGTCGTATTTTTGAGCATTTCGGTTATGAAGTACTCAAACTTGACCGCACCACCTATGCAGGTTTGAATAAAAAAGATTTGCCAAGAGGCAAGTGGCGTTTTTTGACCGAGAAAGAGGTTATCAGACTCAAGTATATGATATAAAAACCGGATATTAGTTAATTAGTATCTATTCTTAGGTATAATAGGCTTTATGGCTCCCTGAATAAAATCTGAGAGCCGTAAAGCCATTTTTTTTTGTTGGGTTGTAAATGGTTTTACTGTTCTGCTTCACTAATTTTGAATCTGAAATGTTTCTGTTGAAATATTTCCCGTATGCTTATTCCTGATAATCCTTAACCACTTAGCTTTCTTACATGTCGGCCATTAAATTTCCCGGATGGAGAGTTTTCAGACGCTCTCTCATTCCTTTACCCGCTTGTCTGTTCGGTGCGTACATCATGTACCATACCGGAGTATCAAAAGTTTTCTGGCTTACCAACCTTGCGGCTACTATTTTGGGTATTCTGGTAACTTTGTTTATCCAAAGCCGGCAAAAGACTTTTCCAGCCCGCAACCTTAATTTAGTTGCAGGTTTATCTGTTGGTTTTCTTTTGTTTACCTTTTTTAATAAAGATATGTATGGCGTGCACCGGTGGGTTTTTGCAGGGGGCCTGAATCTGAATGCCGGCCTTATAACCTGCCCGGTTTTTCTGATGCTGATTTTTAGGCAGGAGGGAACCCTCAGGCCTTTGCTTTTATTTACGATAGTAACTGTTATTTTGCTTATGCAGCCTGACGCATCGCAGGTTTCAGCATTTTCAATTTCGGCAATGCTTCTGTTGTGGAGCCGTTGCAAACTCCCATTGCATAAGGTATTATTAATATTGTTTGTATCTGCTGCCAACCTTTATACATGGCTGAACCTGGACGGCCTTGCCCCGGTGGATTACGTAGAGCGGATTGTTTATCTGGCCGGCCATATCAGTAAATTCTTACAGTATACAGCAATTGTATTACTGGCATTATTAGCCGCACCTTTTTTTGTGCATGGTACCGGTAGCAATAGCTTATTGTCTTTTTCATTAGGCGTGTATTTTTCTATCACCCTGCTATCTGCGTTTATTGGCAATTTTCCGGTTATCGTAATGGGGTATGGGTTATCTCCGGTTATCGGCTACTTTATTGGTCTCAACCAGCTTTTGTCTAAGAAATATTGAGTTTGCCTCGTATTCAGATTTTGTAAGTTTTTGATGTGGTCATTGCCATTTTATTTACTGCCACATCTATACAAAGTAAGTGCTATTATCTAAAAATTATTACATTTGCAAAAAAGTTGAGACATAGAATGAATTATAACCTAAGTCAAGTTCCCAAACGTACAGGCAAGCCCCGTGAGTCAGGTTTAACAATGGTGATGGATAAAGGCTTGAGCATCAGAGAAGTAGAAGATATGCTTTCTATTTCTGCACCACACATTGATATTGTAAAGCTGGGCTGGGCCACTTCATACGTAACACCTAATCTGAAAGATAAATTAAAAGCTTATAAAGACGCCGGAATACCGGTTTATTTTGGCGGTACATTATTTGAAGCTTTTGTTGTGAGAGACCAGTTTGAAGACTACCTGAGGGTATTGGATGAATTTGGTCTTGAACACTGCGAGGTATCAGACGGCTCTATTGAAATAGCACATGATGAAAAGTGCGAATATATTACGCGGCTGGCTAAACGTGCCAAGGTGCTGTCTGAGGTAGGTTCAAAAGATGCTGAAAAGATATTTGCCCCCTACAAATGGATTGAAATGATGCAGGCAGAACTGGACGCAGGCGCCTGGAAGGTAATTGGCGAGGCACGTGAGGGCGGCAACGTGGGTTTGTTCCGTAGCAGTGGTGAGGTTCGTCAGGGGCTTGTAGATGAGATTATTCATGCCATACCAGCCGAGAAAATAATTTGGGAGGCACCTCAGAAATCGCAACAGGTGTACTTTGTAAAACTGGTAGGGCCTAATGTAAATGTGGGTAATATTGCTCCGAACGAGGTTATACCTTTGGAAACCATACGTTTAGGGCTAAGAGGAGATACTTTCGGTAATTTCCTGACCGAAAAAACCAAAAAACGTTTCAAACTGGGTAAATATAGCAGCGACCGCCGTATTACTCAGGACGAATAATATTCTTAAAACACTTACCCTTCATCTTAGTAAAGCACTCCACATTTATGGAAATTATACACTTTCTGATTGACTTACTCAAAGACCCTCTTTTTACCTTGCAGGGTTTTCTTGATAAATACGATACCCTTACCTACGGCATATTGTTTCTGATAGTTTTTGTTGAAACAGGTCTTATTATTATGCCTCTGCTGCCCGGCGACTCATTACTTTTTGCAGCCGGTTTGCTGGCTTCATCAACAGGAAAACTGGACGTTACCCTCATCATCCCGCTTTTAATTCTGGCGGCTTTACTGGGCGACAACGTTAATTACCTGGTTGGTAAAAACTTCAGCAACTATATCAAGTCCAGAGATAAAATCCTTTTTCTGAAACGCTCTTATATTACCCAAACCGAAGAGTTTTACGAAAAACATGGTGGAAGAACCGTAATTCTGGCCCGCTTTATGCCAATTGTGCGTACCATAGCCCCTTTTGTGGCCGGTGCCGGAAGCATGAAGTACCCAAAATATATTATGTTCTGTATTCTGGGGGCTATTTTATGGGTAACTTCTATTACGTTACTGGGTTATTTCCTGGGCTCAAACCAATGGGTAAAGCTTAACTTCGAAAAAGTTGTTTTAGGCATAGTTTTCATTTCTATTGCCCCTATGATATGGGCAATTATTAAAGCTAAATTCTTCAGTAAGGCCAAATGAATATCTACGGACTGATAGGGTATCCGCTGGGGCATTCTTTTTCGAAGAAGTATTTCACCGGAAAGTTTGAGCAATTGGGTCTGGCTGATAGCCATGCCTACGAGCTGTTTGAACTACCCGAGATTGAGCAATTTTCGCAAATAATCAGTAATACCCCTGGCCTCAAAGGGCTTAATGTTACAATTCCGCATAAACAGGCTGTGATGCCTTTTTTGGACGGATTGGATGCTTCTGCCCTTAAAGTTGGTGCCGTAAACGTTATTAAAATTGCCGCAGATGGCAAACTGATAGGCTTCAATTCTGACTATTACGGTTTTAAAACCTCTCTGGAAGAGTTTATTCCGGCCAATATTGCATTAAAAGCCCTGGTTTTGGGTAATGGCGGAGCTGCCAAAGCAGTAATAGCTGCATTGAATGATTTATCGATTCCTTTCAGGATAGTTTCGAGAACAAAAACCGATGATACCATTAGTTATGATGATTTAAAGTCTGAAATTGATAATTATCAGCTTATTATCAATTGTTCTCCGGTAGGTACTTATCCGAAGTCTGAGGTATGCCCGGACATCCCCTATGAAAGGTTAACGGCTAACCATTACCTCTATGACCTGGTTTATAACCCCGTACAGACGTTGTTTCTGCAAAAAGGAGAGGAGCAAGGGGCAAAAACCCACAATGGTTTAGAAATGCTGCATCTGCAAGCTGAAAAAGCCTGGGAAATCTGGAATTCATAAAATATGGCCTGCTATGCAACGCTTTAAAGGTAAAGTGCATCTTGCAGGTAAGAAATGTATTGTTTAATAAATAATCTTAGCACACCTTATGAAAACGAGACTATCTTTTCTACTTATTTTCTTTTTTTGTCTGGTTGTTTCAGGCTTTGCTGCTCCGGTTGATCTGGAGTATAAAGAAACCTCTGTTAATGACGAGTTTGCCAAAGTTGATAAACTTGAAAAGTATCTGGCAGACCACCCAGAGGCAACACTTGAAACGGTAAAGAAAAATCACCCTGAATTGCTGGAGGGTTTTAAATTGGTTACAACTACTGAAACTAACCTTTTAACACCACAGGAAATGCCCATTGCAGGTGGTTTCTGGTGGGGTTGTTGCTTAGGAATTGTAGGCCTCGGGCTGGTATATTTTATAACAGATAATGATCACGACGAAGTACGAAAAGCGCTGTGGGGTTGTGTAATATCTACTATCTTTTGGGGTCTGGGTGGTTTATGGGACCCATTCGGCTGGTTCTGATAATAGAATGAACATATTTAAATAGCATGAGACGCCACAAAGTTTTTGTACCTTTGTGGCGTCTTTATTTATAACCATATTTTATGAAGTTTAAGAAACACGTATTTATTTGTACCAACGACAAGGAAGCACCGAAGAAATCGTGCGGCAGTGTACATGGCATGGAGCTAGTTGAAGCCTTTAAGGCATCTCTTAAAGAGAAAGGTTTACAGCTTGATATCAGAGCACAGAAATCCGGATGTCTGGATGCCTGCGCTTTTGGGCCATCAATGGTGGTTTATCCTGAAGGGGTTTGGTATGGCAATGTTCAGTTGTCTGACGTAGAAGAAATTGTAGAAAGTCACCTGGTAAATAACCAGCCTGTTGAGCGCCTTACGCTCAAGTTTCCTGCAAGAGCTTAATATTTGGCCATGTATAAGCACCTCTTTTTTGACCTTGACCACACCCTGTGGGACTTTGAGAAGAACTCAAGGGAGTCATTGGCTGAGTTATATGAAAGTTTCGGTTTGCATTCCTGGAATATTGACGGTCTTGGTGTTTTTCAGGCCGAATTTTCAGTAGTTAACCGCCGCTATTGGGCTATGCTGGAGTCTAACCAGATAACCCATGAAGAACTGCGCCGTAGACGGTTCAGAGACACACTGGTTAATCTGGGCGTTGAGGCTGACGAAAAACTGGGTTTGGAACTGAACGAAGCCTTTCTTGAATTACTGCCACAAAAATCGCATTTGATTGAGGGTACGCTAGACGTGCTCGATTTCCTTGCCCCCAACTATGAAATACATATTATCAGTAATGGCTGGCAGGATGTGCAGGCAAAGAAAATAAAAAGCTCAAAGATAGAGCATTATTTTCGGGAAGTAATTACAAACGAAAGAGCCGAAGCCCGCAAGCCCGATAAGAAGATTTTTGACTACGCCGTAAATGTAACCAAAGCCCGAATTGATGAAAGCCTGATGATTGGTGATAATTATGAAGCCGACATTCTGGGGGCTATTAATGCGCAAATGGATTCGGTCTTCTATAATCCGGATGGTATAAAGACTGACCAGAAGCCCACTTTTGATATTAAGCGGCTGGTAGAGCTGAAAGAGATACTATAAAGGGGGTGTCTAAAAAGCCAAGTGCTGCCAAATAATCTTTGCCGAAGATTATTTGCCTGAAAATACTTTTGGACAGCCCCTTTGTGGGTTAAAATTGAGGCTTAAAATATACGACATAAGCCATAACGCAAATGATTCCAATAAGAAATGAGAGTAACCACCTTGTTGTCATATTCTTGTCTTTGAGCAGATAACTAAATACGAAATTGAATCCTATTATTGCAATTCCCAAAAGACAAATGGTGACTTTTAACTGAAATCTTATCTGTTGGTTCTTCGTTAATATGTCGGCTAAAATAAAACTTAAAGGATAAAGAACTGCAAATACCCTTGAATTTGTCAGTTTATAAATGCCTGCTAAATTTTTCATAGAATTCTACATATACATTAAATCTTATTTGAGAAGAGCCGAATAGATGGCTTATCAGAATTACTAAAAAAAAACTTTCAAGCCAATTATTTTAATTGTAAATTATTTAACGGTATAGTGTTAAATACGTGCCATCAAAGACTCTGCTTCATAGAATGCACCTGGGGCATAGGGCATATTAGAATAATACAATTATGATTTTTACCTGAAAAAACATTAGTTTATCAAGATGCACTATCGAGTTGTGAATGCAGGCTAATTGCCGATAAAGATTTTTTTCTACGTGATTTGTTAATTTTAAAAAAAATAAGAGAGCATTACCGGTTAAATTCTAGAGAGAGCAAGTATTTTGCTGAGGAATAGCCGCACGAAAAAGCGGGTGCCGGGACGAAAAAAAATATGTAATATTATGCCTGCATAATGTATTGATTTTCAGTTTTTTATTAAAAAACGATTAAACAAAATGCTACACGCATTTTTTTTCTTTTTATTTTGCGTATAACGATAAACCCAGAATAACATTTGGTTTGTTAACATTTTGTTAACTAAAATTTTGTGCCAAACCCTTGACAGAAATTGATTTTATTGTCTATCTTTAACCATTCAAAAAAAATCTTCTAAATTAAAAACCAGAATATACAATATGATTTGAACCTCTACGTTAACTAAATTGAAATACAGAAATGGGAAAAATCCAAGTTAGCGATAGTGAGCTAGTATCATTGTATATCCGCGGTAACGAAAAGGCTTTTGCGACACTTGTACAACGCTATAAGTCTAAAGTCTATACTACCATTTACCTTGTTGTTAAAGATCAGTATGTAGCAGAAGATTTGCTACAAGACACCTTCATAAAAGCTGTAGAAGTTTTACGCGAAGGTAAGTATAACGAAGAAGGCAAGTTTCTTCCATGGGTATTAAGAATAGCTCACAATTTGGCAATTGACTTTTTCCGGAGAGAGAAACGTTACCCTAGCGTAGTGTTTGAAGACGGAAGCAGTGTATTTAATACACTTGAGTTTGCGGAAGACTCTATCGAATCGATGCAAATCAAACGGGAGTCTCACGAGCATCTGAGAGATCTGATTAAACGTCTTCCTGACCAGCAGCGAGAAGTGCTTGTGATGCGTCATTATGACGACATGAGTTTTCAGGAAATTGCAGATGCTACTGGCGTAAGTATCAACACGGCGTTAGGCAGAATGCGTTATGCTCTCATCAACCTTAGAAAAATGATGAGTAAAACAGCATATGCTTATGATACAAACCTTTACCAATACGCAAAATGATGTAATTCGCTATTTGTATAACGAGACATCAGGTCAGGAAAACGCACTGATTGAAGACGCCATGCTTCATGAACCGGAGTTGCTTGACTTCTATCTTGATTGTGCAGATATTAAACTAGGATTAGACCAGATCCAACTTTCGCCCTCTGATAAAGCTATTGACAACATATTGAATTTCTCACGGAATTACGAGCCCAAAATTTAATTTTGGGCTTTTTGTTTTGTCTTTGCCAGGGTTTAAACCCGAAATGTAAGTATGGCATCTGGTAAATCTTTAAATGATTCCTTACCTTTGGTTCTTTAACGAACGAAAGGTAAAATGTCTGTTATTATATCTCCTATTTCCGAAAGCCTGAAAAATTATCTGGCGCAGAAAGACTATTCTAAAATTGTTGTTCTGACCGATACCAATACCAGGAAATACTGCTACACTTTAGTAAAAGATTCACTGCCAAAACATACGCTTATAACCGTAAAAAACGGAGAAGAGCATAAAAATCTGGCTACTTGCGAAGAAATCTGGTCGGGCATGACCGATGCCGAGCTTGACCGCCATGCCCTGATGATAAACCTGGGCGGTGGCGTAATAGGCGACATGGGTGGCTTTTGTGCTGCCACCTATAAGAGAGGCATAGATTTTATTCAGGTTCCGACCACACTTCTGGCTCAGGTTGATGCCAGTGTAGGTGGAAAACTCGGAATTGATTTCAAGGGCCTGAAAAACCACCTTGGCGTTTTTACGCTTCCTAAAGCCGTGTTGATAGACCCGGTGTTTCTGGATACGCTTTCTGAACGGGAAAAGCGCTCTGGTTTTGCCGAGATTATTAAGCACTGCCTCATTCAGGATGGTGAAAAATGGAACGAAATCAGAAAAAAAGACCTTGAGCAGCAAGACCTGCGAGACCTGATTGCGCACTCGGTTGAAATCAAGAAAAAGGTAGTTGAACAAGACCCCACAGAGAAAGGCCTGCGGAAAATTCTCAACTTCGGGCATACGCTTGGGCATGCCATTGAGACCTATTTTTTAGATAAAGGCAAAAAAAAACTGCTTCATGGCGAAGCCATTGCAACCGGAATGCTCTGCGAGTCGTATATAGCTTTTGAAAGAAAATTGATTGACGAGCAAACATTGGCGCGCATAGAAGAGTTTATATTTTCGGTTTATGGAAAAATAGCCATGAAAACCGAAGACTTCGGGGCTATAATAGAGCATACCCTTCAGGACAAAAAAAATAAGGGTAAAGAAATACGTTTCTCATTAATTAATGGTGCGGGTAGCTGTCTTTACGATATCGCAGTGTCAAAAAACGAAATGAAAAAAGCCCTGGAGTACTACGTTAAGTGAGGGAGCAGGTTAACCAAAAAACCTGAAAACGGGCAGGAGAAAAAGTCGATTTACGGATAGATGCCAGTAAAATAACACCCTTAAGCATATCTTGACTTTTAACAAAACTATAGATAAATTTGATGAGTATCCGCTCGGCAGATTTGTGAGGTTGTTATTAAGTTTTTTGTTTCTAAGCTTTATTTAACTGAAATTAATCTAATCTGTATGTCGTATGAAAAAACTGTATTTGCTCTCTGCTCTTCTTGTTCTAGGTATTGCCTCTACCAGCTGTAATTCGCTCAGATTATTGGTTGACAATGATTACAGTTATGAGACTGACTTTACCAAATACAAGACCTACAACTTTTTAAATTGCGAAGTCGACACCTCCTTTATCTGTACTGAAATTCAGGATGCCATTCGCAGGCAAATGAAAGCCAGGGGATATAAAGTAACCGACAACGACCCGGGTTTATTGGTTAGCTACAGCATTATCCGTGATCGTGTGGATTACAAAGGGTATTTTCAACCGTCATTAGATCGCTGGGTGAACCATTTTGATGATGATGAAACTTACAAAACACAGAATTTGCATTTTGGCGGAGGCATGATACTGGTTTCTTTGCTGGATGCCGAAAGCAGCAGGTTAATCTGGAGGGGATACGCTTCGGGCGTTTTTAATAAAAAAGTTAACAAACCGGTTAATTATTACAGAAGTGTGGTGCGTAATATTTTTGACCAGTATCCGCTTTTTGCAGCTGGTGAAAAACCCCGAAAAATTGAGGACCTTTAGGGCTGGTTAGTGTGTTTTTTTAATTGCCTGCTTACCAAGAGCCAATACTTTTTTAGTATTTTTGTATTGAGAATTTTATACACAAAATGAGGAATGTGTCACGTTCCTCATTTTTAATTTATCATTATGCTAACGGTTTACGGAATCCCTAATTGCGACACAATTAAAAAAACACTAGACTGGCTGAAAGCCAACCAGATTGAGTTTCAGTTTCATGATTACAGAAAAGAGGGTATTAGTGAAGAAAAACTGAATGACTGGCTTGCACAAGTACCCTTAGAAAAACTGTTCAATAAAGCCAGCACTTCTTTTAAAGAATTGCCTGACGAGGTTAAACCAACCGTAGGAGACCCCGCTGTGGCAGTTCAGCTAATGCAGGAAAAAACTTCAGTTATTAAAAGACCCGTTGTAGAAAAAGACGGTAAGGTGCTGGCCGTTGGTTTTAAGGCAGACGAGTACAAAGCTATTTTTACCCCCGGGGCTTAAACGAGCCTACAACTTTTTTCAGGATTCTGACAGCATCTTCTGTTTCTTTCTGATTCATGCCTGCAAAGCCCATTCTGCAGGCATTTATGTCCGGTTTTTCGTCGGTATATGTTTGGCCGTTTGCCAGGTATAAGCCGTATGAAGCAACTTTTTCAGATAGTGTGCCAAGTGGTATATCCTGCGCAAACTGCGCCCAGATGGCCATACCACCGTCAGGAATTCTGAATTGAATAACATCACCCAGCGATTCTTTCAATAGGCTGCATGTAAAGTCTCGTCGTTCTCTGTACACTTTCAGGGCTTTAGTAGTATAACGTTTCAAATCTCCGTTCTTGAGCATATCTGCCAGGCATTCTTCAAGAATAGAATCATTCTGGCGGTCTATTACGCGTCTTAAGCGAGTCATTTCATCAATAATGGTTTCATGGGCGGCTACATAACCCACCCTGAAAGCAGGGGCAATCTGTTTGGTGAATGACCCCAGATATACAACCCAGCCGTATCTGTCGGCACTGGCAAGGGGTAATATAGGCGCATTGGCATAATGGTAGTCATAGTCGTAGTCATCTTCTAAAATAAAGAACTGGTATTTTTCAGCCAGTGCCAATAGTTTTAGTCGCCGTTCGGGTTTTAGTGTTACCGTCGTAGGATGATAATGGTGCGAAGTAACATAAACCAGTTTTACTTTTTTAGTCAGACAAATATCCTCAATGGCTTCCACCTGTAAGCCTTCTTCATCAACCGGTATAGTAGCCAGGTCGGCGCCCAATTGCCTGAAGGTATAATTGGTAGCCCTGTAATTCAACTCACCTACAATGGCTGTATCACCTTTTTGCAGCAAGGTTAAACCGGCCAGGTAAATACCCATCTGGCTACCGCGGGTAGTGATAATGTTTTCAGCATTGGCCTGTATTCCTCTGGTTTCGTTCAGGTATCTGGCAAAAATAGAGCGGAATCTGAGACTTCCCCTGGGGTTGGTATAAGTCATAGTGGCAGTATCGGCATAGCGTATATGGTGTGCGTAGAGCTTTGCCCATTCTTCGCGTGGGGCCAGTCTTACGTCGGGTATTCCATCATTAAACGCCAGCCTGTGGTTAATACTGGGGGGTAAAGGTATTGTCCATTGTTTATTCAATCTGTTTTTTAGAATAATTCCCTGTTCTACTCTGCCCACCTCTGTTGAGAATTGCGTGGGTTGCAGCACCGGCAGTTTACCTGCTACGAAAGTCCCTCTTTGTGGTAAGGTTTCTACCCAGTTCTGCGACAACAGCTCCTCGTACGCTGCAATTACTGTTTTTCGATGTATTTGCAGTAACGCAGCCATTTGGCGGGTGCCGGGCAAAGGCGAGTTAGTTGGCAGAGTTCCTGCCTGAATTTGCTTGATGATGGCGTTGGCAATCTGAATATACAAGGGAATAGAATGCGACTTGTCTAAACTGATAAGGCTTTTAAATGGTGTTTTCATCTGGACTACCCGATTATGTGAAATTGGATGAGTGGGCTAATCCAGTAAAGATATACATTTGCCTTATAAATCGCTATTATCATTAAATATTATGTATCCGATTACAAACAATACCAAAATCAGCCGGTCTGCTAAAAGAGGGCTGTATGACCAGGAAACCATTTATAAGATTCTGGATGAAGGCCTGCTTTGCCATATTGCCTATGTACATGAGGGCCAACCAATGATGATACCAACAGGCTACTGCCGTATGGGTAATAAATTATATATTCATGGTTCGGTGGGTAGCCATTTCATGCGTAATATTGCCGACGGACGTCGGGTTTGCCTGACCGTTTCTTTTCTGGACGGTCTGGTGCTGGCGCGTTCAGCTTTCAGTCACTCGGTCAATTACCGCTCTGTAGTGCTTTTTAGTGCTGCAACTCTGGTAACTGACGAGCAGGAGCGTTGGGATGCCCTGGAAGCATTTACCAATCAGGTAATACCGGGCAGGTGGGAAGAAGTAAGACAGCCCAATACAAAAGAAATGAAAGCCACAATGGTTATTTCTTTTGTTATTGAAGAGGTATCGGCCAAGGTAAGAACCGGAAATCCGAATGACGATGAAGAAGATTTGGAATGGCCTGTATGGGCTGGTGTGCTGCCACTAAGCCAACAACCGCATACACCCATACCAGACCCAAAAATGGTGCAGGAAATACCCGTGCCCCATTATGTGTTGAATTATAAGCGATAAACAGAAAGGCCGGCTTCAATCTGGTTAAGCCGGCCTTTCTGTTTATATTCAGGTAAAATCTGCGCATTAAATCCCGTATTTCTCTACTCGTCTATACAAGGCTTGCCGGGTAAGACCCATTTCGCGGGCGGCCTCGGTTATGTTACCATTAAATTTCTTCAGGGTTTTAATGATCAGCATCTTTTCCATTTCATCCAGCTGGAATGTCTGTTCAAAAGACGGCATCGAATCCTGCTGCTTTTCAAAAGGGTGGCCTTCAAAAAAGTCTTCAGGTTGCAGTACGTTGCCCTGGCACAATATTACAGCCCGTTCAATGGCATGTTGCAGCTCACGCACGTTGCCAGGCCATTGGTAGCGTTGCAGTTGTTTTACCAAAGCAGCGCTGATGCTGCTAACCGGGCGGTTATATTTTTTACGATAAATCTTAAGAAAATGTTCAGCAAGTGGCAGAATATCCTCCGTTCTTTCTCGTAAAGCCGGAAGTTTGATTTCAATGGTATTGATACGGTAAAGTAAATCCTGTCTGAAAGTGCGCTGCGCCACACGGGCATGAATTGGCTCGTTGGTTGCGCAGATAAGCCGTACATCAACGTTTTTTGATTTGTTTGAACCAACTTTGGTTACACTCCGGTTCTGCAATACCGTCAGCAGTTTGGCTTGTAAAGGCAAAGGTATATTGCCAATTTCGTCCAGAAATATCGTACCGCCGTTGGCTTCTTCAAAGCGGCCCAAGCGGTCTTCCCGCGCATCGGTAAAAGCCCCTTTTACATGGCCAAACAACTCGCTCTCAAACAAAGACTCTGATATTGACCCCAGGTCGGCATGTACAAAAGGGCTTTCTGCCCGGTCCGATCTTTCGTGTAATGCCCTTGCTATTACATCCTTTCCGGTTCCGTTTTCGCCCAGTATCAGAATATTGGCATCTGTAGCTGCCACACGCTCAATGGTCTCAAAAATTTTAAGCATGGCAGGGCTTTTGCCTATTATCTCAACTTTACCTTCGGCTTTGCGTTTTACCGTTGGTGTTTTGCCTGTTCGGTGTTCTCTGATTTCCAGTGCCGACTGCATCGTGGCCAGTAATTTTTCGTTTTCCCAGGGTTTCAGCACAAAGTCAGACGCACCAACTTTAATGGCACGCACGGCCATTTCCACATCTCCGTATGCAGTAAATAACACAACAGAAGCCTTCGGGTCTATATCCAGGATACGGTCGAGCCATTCAAAACCTTCTTTACCGGTGTTTACGTCACGTGTGAAATTCATGTCCAGCAAAATAACGTCGTAATCCCCGTTAGAAACCAGAAAAGGTATTCGCTCCGGATTTTTTTCAATATCAACTTGAGTAAAATGTCTTTTCAGGAATAATTTAGCAGCGCTTAGTACATCTACATCATCATCAATTATCAATAGTTTAGACATAATTCGGGGTCAGATTAGAATATCAGGTAGTTTTATGCATTTTACGACAAAAATTATACCTTTCAAAGTATAACTTTCTTAAGACGAAGATAACTAATTGATAATAAACTGATTAATTTTTTCTGTTAATTTAGTGCTTTTCAGCCATTCGTCCGTGTGCGTACAAGTGTTGTCCGAAAACGGACAATTCTAAAGAGTAAATATTTAATAAAGTGCTGATAATCAGTTATTTGAAATATTTGGCACACATTGTGAATTAAGGAATTACAGATTTAAATCGCAATTAATCAATTAAACTAACAGTCACTGCGGCAATTTGTCAGAAGCAAATTGTACGGCAATTTTAAAGAATACAATGGACAAGCAGATTAAAAAGAAATTCTGGAATAAACAACGAATCCTGTTAACCCTCGGCGGAGTATTATTTGCTTCATTTGCAGCCTACAGCCTGCTTTTTGCAGACCGCCGCTCGACTCTGAATGCCGAAAAAGATAAAATGACGATTTCGCAGGTGTCTAATGGTAATTTTGATGAATTTATTGTGGTAACAGGTGTGGTTTTACCTTTAAGAATTATCCGTCTGGATGCCATTGTGGGTGGGTACGTAAAAGAAAAAGTAGTAGACGGTGGTAATATGGTAAAACAAGGCCAGGTTATTCTGAAACTGGAGAACCAGAACCTTAAACTGAATTTCCTGCAGTCGGAAACAGAAGCCAGCCGATTGGTGAATGACCTGCAGAATACGCGCCAGCGGTTGAAGGTGGAGAAATTTACGATTCGCAAAAATATGTCTGACCTGGATTTCCTGACCGACCAGGCAAAAGACCTCTACGACAGAAACAAAAAACTATATGCAGACAAAGTGATACCAGAGGCAGATTATCTGAAAGCCAAACGCGATTATGAAAAACTGTTAAGCCAACGCGAAATTGATGTGGAATCGCAAAAGTATCAGGAAGAAAACTCCGCCATGCAGATTAAACAGTTGGAGGGCACCTTGGAGCGCACCCAGAAGAACGTTCAGCTATGGCGCGAAACACTAGAGAATCTGGTAGTAAAAGCCCCCGTTTCAGGTTTGTTGTCATCTATTGATGTTGAGGTAGGTTCAAACATCAGCCAGGGCCAGAACATCGGGCAGATAGATGACCTGAACGGATTTAAAATGCGTGTAGATATTGATGAACACTATATTTCAAGAATTTTTTCAGGTCTTGGCGGCTCTTTTGAGTTTAACGGAAAAGAGTATCCGCTTGAAATTACCAAAATATATCCCGAAGTTCGCAACGGACGTTTTCAGGTAGACATGATTTTCTCGAAGGGAGTACCAGAAGGTATTAAGAGAGGGCAGTCATCACCCATCCGTCTCGAGTTAGGCAAAGCTACCAAAGCGGTATTGCTGCCTGTTGGTGGTTTCTTCTCAGATACCGGCGGAAACTGGGTATATGTGGTAGATAAGTCTGGAACCAAAGCTGTAAAACGCAAAATTACTTTGGGTCGTAAAAATCCTGAATTCTTTGAAGTACTGGAAGGGCTTGAGGTGGGCGAAAAGGTAATTACTTCGTCATACGAAAACTTTGGCGACAACGAAGTGCTTCAATTGAAGTAAAGGGGTGGGTATCGATAAAAAACATTCTTTCTTGGTACAACATTTAAAGACTCAATGCCGGCACCAATTAAGTGCCGTTAGCCAACCAATAGTTTAAAGCAGATTATTAACTTAAAGATATAAATTGAACATGGAAAGAAGCAGAGAATAGTTGAGGCATACGTTCTCCATTCTACTTTTCCATTTTCGCAAACCTAAAAACAAAATTATGATTAAAATATCTAATCTTCAGAAAGTGTTCACTACCGAAGAGGTGGAAACCACAGCCCTCAATGGCATTGATATGAGCATCAAAGATGGCGAGTTTGTGGCTATTATGGGGCCGTCTGGTTGCGGAAAATCAACTCTGCTCAATATCATGGGTTTGCTGGATAATCCATCAGAAGGAAGCTATGACTTTTATGGAGTGGAAGTGGCAAAACTTAGTGAGAGAGAGCGGGCTTCTCACCGCAAAGGTAATATCGGGTTTGTTTTTCAGAGCTTTAACCTGATTGATGAGCTAACCGTTTTTGAAAACGTAGAGCTTCCGCTTTTGTATCTGAAAACTCCGGTTACCGAACGCAAGAAAAAAGTTGAAGAAGTATTAGAGCGCATGAACATCATGCACCGCCGTAATCACTTTCCGCAGCAGCTATCGGGTGGCCAGCAACAACGTGTTGCTATTGCCCGTGCCGTAGTGGCCAAACCAAAGTTGATTCTGGCCGATGAGCCTACTGGTAACCTTGACTCAACCAATGGAGAAGAGGTAATGAAGTTGCTTCAGGAATTGAACAACGAAGGCACAACCATTATTATGGTTACCCACTCACCTTATGATGCAGGCTTTTCTCACCGAATCATTAACCTGTTTGACGGCAAGGTTGTAACTGAAAACTTCCACGTTTAATTAACTGCCTTACCAGAGCTTTAGTCTCATAAGGTATACTTAATTAAAGCAACATTGATATAAAATGGGCTTACTATAACCAAAAATATAGTAAGCTCGCATTGCTATTGCCTTCCGAAGGATTCTTGTATAATCATAATTATGAAAAACTATGTTAAAAAATTATTTCAAAATCGCATTCCGAAACCTTTGGAAGAATAAATCTTATACTTCAATCAACGTTGTTGGGCTCTCTATTGCTTTCGGGAGCGCCATTTTATTGTTTCTTACTGCCTGGTTTGAATTTACCTTCGACGACTTCCAGGCCAATAAAGACCGCATCTTTAAGGTCTACTTTAAAATTAATCAACCAGATAAAATACATTACCAGGGCAACATGCCTGCGCCGCTTACTCCGGCTTTAATTTCTGATTTTGGCTCTGAAATAAAATATGCCACCCGCATTGTAGGGGGTGGTGTGCAGATTATGCAAGGGGAAAAGACGATTGACGAGAGCATAAGGTATGTAGACGCCGATTTCCTGAAGATGTTTTCATTTAAAATGCTGAAGGGGAGTCCGGCTACGGCCTTGAACGACCTTCGGAGTGTGGTTTTAAATGAAGAAGTGGCAGCGAATATATTCGGCAAGGCAGACCCGATAGGGAAAACAATTAATATGAATTTTGGCGGGCAAGTTGAAGCGTTTGTGGTAACGGGTGTGGTAGAAAAGGCTCCTAAAAACTCATCGTTAGAGAATGAAATACTGATGCGTTTTGAAAACAACCCAGAATATAAAGATACAAAAGACAGTTGGAATTCAAATTACCATGATGCCTACGTGCAGTTGGCCGATAAGGTAGAAGCTGAGAGTTTAGAAAAGCAAATGAAGTCTTTTGCCGGAAAATATTTTAAAGGAAGCATAGACCAGCTAAAAAAAGAGGGTGCGAAACCTGATGACAGAGGAGAAATTATAAGTGTTAGAATAGCACCACTAATCGGATTACATTTTAACAAACAGGCTGAAGGCAACCGGGCTATTGATATTACTTACCCGTATATTCTGCTGGTTATAAGCGGGCTCATTTTGTTAATAGCCTGTATTAATTTTATTAATCTGTCTATTGCCCGCTCAATGACCCGCGCCAAAGAAGTGGGCATGAGAAAAGCCCTGGGAGCATTGAAAACCCAGATTGTGGGTCAGTTCTGGGGCGAGGCATTTATTATATGCGTTATGGCCTTTGGTTTAGGATGCGTACTGGCCACCATGCTTATGCCACAGTACAATGCCATGTTCAGAAGCGAGCTGACGTTTCATAATCTGCTTAATCCCACAGTCGGTATATTGCTATTGCTTAGTTTTCTGGTTATAACCCTTATAGCAGGTGGTTACCCGGCATTGGCCGTTGCCCGGTTTAATACCATAGAAGTGCTAAAGGGCAAAGTAAAAGTAAGCTCGCGTTCTGGGGGAATCAGAAGCGCGTTGATTGTGGCGCAATTCAGCATTGCTATTTTATTGATTAGCTGTACGTTAATAATCTGGAAACAGATTGATTTCCTGCGTAACAAACCTTTGGGTTTTGATGAAACACAGGTGATTAGTTTTCCGATAGGTAATGAGGTACAGGGCAGCAAGGTGCTTGACTACGTGCGCAATAAACTGGCCAATGACTCAAGGATTCTGGTAATATCAGGCGCTGATATCAACATCGGCAGAGGAAAGGACGGGTCAAGTTCAAAATCAGTGTTTACTTTTGAGATGGAAGGTAAAAGCTATAGAACCAATGGCCTGACTATTGATTACGACTACATAAAAACACTTGGGTTAAAGCTGGTAGAAGGCCGCGACTTTTCTCGGCAGTTTACAACCGATAAAGACCGCGGATGTATCATCAATGAAACCATGGCCAAGCAAATGGGCTACAAAGACCCGATTGGCAAAAAAGTAGCTATTGGCGATAGTATCGGCAAAACCATAGTGGGCGTTGTAAAAGACTACCATTTTGAATCATTAAAAAATAAAATAGAAGCCATAACTTTTATGATGCCCGGCGATTTTGGCATCAACTATGTTTTTGTAAAACTGGCTCCTGATGCTCCCAAATCAATTGTAGATGTAATAGGCAATGCCTATAAAGAAATTGCGCCTAAATCAGAATTCCTTCCGTCGTTTCTTGACGAAAACACCAATAATCAATATAGAAAAGAAGAGCGGATGTCGCAGATTGTGATGAGCGCCGCAGTGCTTACCATTATTCTTTCCTGCATGGGGCTGTTTGCCATTGCGCTGATGATAATGGCGCAGCGTACCAAAGAAATAGGCATCCGTAAAGTATTGGGCGCCAGTATCCCAAATCTGGTTATGCTGCTTTCAAAAGAGTTTCTGAGCCTTGTTTTAATAGCCATCCTGCTGGCCACGCCATTGGCTTACTACCTGATGAATAAATGGATTGAGGATTTCGCCTACCAAACGAACATAAGCTGGTGGATTTTTGCAGTAGCAGGCGCCACAGCCATTATGATTGCCTTGTTTACGGTAAGCTACCAGTCAATCAGGGCCGCTTTGATGAATCCGGTAAAATCGCTTAAAAGTGAGTAACGCCCCTAACCCCTGAAGGGGAACAAAAAAGCCAATATCGGGAATACTGAAAGTCTGAAATACTACCGTTTGGGGTAAAGATATAATTTAATCATTAAAACCAGGGGCTATGATACGAAATTACTTAAAAATAGCTTTTCGTAAGTTGTTGAAAAACAAGACGCATACTGCCATTAATATTATTGGCCTATCTGTGGCTTTTGGCAGTAGTATTCTGCTTTACCTGACTGTGGCTTACGAGTTTTCTTATGATACTTTTCATAAAGATGCCAACCGGGTTTACTATCTCTATTTTAATAGTGTAGATAAGTTGGGTAAGCCAGAATACAGCGCTGCTATGGCCTATCCGCTTACATCTGCTTTAAAAGCCGAGTATCCGGAGGTAGAAGCGGCTACCCGCATAAACTGGGGAGGTGGGCCAATTATTTATAACGGTAAGAAATTTGAAAAGAATGTCAGAACCGTTGATGCCGACTTCCTGAAGGTTTTTTCTTTTCCTCTGCTGAAAGGCAATGTTAATTCTGCTCTGGCAGATAAAAACGGTATGGTTATCAGCAAAACCACAGCTGAGAATATATTTGGTAAAGTAGACCCCTTGGGTAAGCAACTACTTATTGACCTGGCCACGGGTAAAACACCTTTTGTGGTAACCGGCGTTATTGACGATGCCCCTAAAAACTCAAGCATTGAGTATGACGTTCTCATCAGGTCTGAGAATCATGGCAGCTATGAAGCTATAAAAGACAAATGGACAAGCCAGAATCATCAGGTATATGTAAAGCTTGCAGAAAACGCTACCCAGGCGGCTACTGAAAAGCGGTTTGAGGCACTGGTAAGTAAATACATGAAACCCGCCTTAGAAGACGCCCGGAAATCTGGCAAAATGAAGAACGGGCAAGGGCAATACCTGAGTTTGTTAATGATGCCGCTTAAAGATGTGCATTTCGATACCATTACGGGTTGGGGCAGTGGCGTAAGTAAAAGCTATATCTATACTTTGTTAATAATTGCCTTGCTGATAGTGCTCATAGCCTCTATCAACTTTATTAACCTTACCATAGCCAAATCATTAACACAGGCCAAAGAAGTAGGTGTGCGGAAGTCGCTGGGAGCTAACAAAGGGCAACTTTTTATACAAGGCTGGGGAGAATCGTTTTTGATTTGCACATTGGCTATATTTTTAGGTCTGGCGGCAGCTTATGGTTTTCTGCCACAGTTTAATAGTTTGTTTCAATCAAGCCTATCTATTGAAAACTTTCTGAATTCTTCCAATCTGGTTATTGTGTTGCCTGGCTTTTTGCTAGTAACCCTCATTGCAGGCGGGTACCCTGCGTTTGTGTCTTCTCGTTTTAATATTGTAGAAGTATTGAAAGGCAGGCTTACAAAAAAGAAACCCGGTGTATTACGTAATTCGTTGATTATTGTTCAGTTTTCAATTTCATGTCTGCTTATCAGTTGTACAATTGTGATATTTGAACAGCTGCAATACCTGAAAAACAAACCGCTTGGCTATGACAAAGAGCAGGTTATAAGCGTGCCTATTGGTAGCGCTTTAGACCATAAAACTGCTGTAAAGCAAATAAAAAATGAGCTTGCCAGGTATCCTTCTATCGTATCAGTTAGTGGTTCGGGCATTAATTTTGGTAATGGGCTTGATGGTGCCTCTTCCAGAAGCACCGCCGGGTTTGATTATTATCCTAATGAAAACGACACTAAAAATGTACGTCCTATTATAAGCGACTGGCTTTATGTGGATTATGATTTTCTGAAAACGCTTGGTATAAAAACCATACAGGGGCGCGATTTCTCCCCGGCATTTGGTACCGACTCTACGGCTTTAATTGTAACCGAAAGTCTGGTGAAACAAATGGGTGAAACCCTTGTGGTTGATAAATTTCTGATGCCAGATTCAGCAATTGGACGGCAGAGAATTATAGGTGTAATTCCTGACTTCTATCTGTATTCGCTTCGCAGAGAAGGCCGTTCAATCACACTTGAAATGGCACCTAAAGGCAGTGTAAACTATATTTTGATTCGCACACAGACAAAGAACCTGAGTGAGTCGATGGAATTAGTAAAAAATACATGGAAAAAGCTGGCGCCTACCGAAGAATTTAATGGCTCTTTTATTAATGAAAACGTTGACCGCTGGTATAAGAAAGAAGAGCGCCTGTCTCAGATATTCAGCCTGGCAGCAGGTATAGCCGTTTTGCTTTCTTGTATGGGGCTGTTTGCAGTGGCGCTTATAGTGCTAGAGCAACGTACCAAAGAAATAGGTATCCGTAAAGTTTTAGGTGCCAGTATCAGTGGTATCGTTGGCCTTATCTCAATCGACTTCCTGAAAATGGTAGCCGTTGCATTCGTAATAGCAACACCGGTGGCCTATTTTGCCATGCAGAACTGGTTAAAGGATTTTGCCCACCGAACCGAGTTATATTGGTGGATTTTTGCACTGGCAGGTATATTATTGGTCTTAATTGCCCTGTTTACAATTAGTTTTCATTCCATCAGAGCCGCATTAATGAACCCTGTAAAGAGTTTGAAATCTGAGTAAAACAACCCTAGCCCCTAAAGGGGAGTTAAGGGAGAGTATTTTCTTTACTTTAAAACAAGTTCCCCTTTAGGGGACGGTCCGACGAATCGGAGGGGCTATGATCCGTAACTACATCAAAATCGCGTTCCGAAATCTTGTTAATAACAAGGTTTACTCATTCATCAACATTATGGGGCTTGCTATAGGTATGGGCGTTGCCATGCTTATCGGGCTGTGGATTAATGATGAGCTGAGCTTTAATAAGTCGTTTGCCAATTATAATAAGCTGGGGCAGACCTACATGCATCAGACCTTTAATGGACAAACAAGCTCTCAGATGTCTATGGCACATCCATTAGGAAAAGAGCTGAGGGAGAAATATCCTGACTTTAAAGATGTGGCGATGGGTAGCTGGGGCGAAATGAATATTCTGGCCTATAAGGAGGCTAAGTTTTCTCGTTTGGGTATGCATGTAGAGCCACAATTTACCAGAATGTTTTCTTTAAAGATGTTGAAAGGAGTGCAGGATGGTTTGGGTGAAATCAATTCGGTGATGATT
This sequence comes from Emticicia fluvialis, assembly GCF_024793945.1. Taxonomy (NCBI): domain Bacteria; kingdom Pseudomonadati; phylum Bacteroidota; class Cytophagia; order Cytophagales; family Leadbetterellaceae; genus Emticicia; species Emticicia fluvialis. Next base: position 70,323 of record NZ_JANUSD010000011.1, on the reverse strand, counting down.
AATGCATCATTGGCTGAGTCACTTTTTGGCACAGAAGACCCAATCGGAAAAATTGTTAAAATTGATAATAAATCAAATCTGAAAGTTACCGGAGTTTTTGAAGATTTTCCGACTAATTCAGATTTCGCAGAATTAGGCTTACTTACATCCTGGGCCTATTATCTGTCGCAGGAAGCATGGGTAAAAAACGCTGCAGACAGATGGGAGGATAACTCTTTTCAGTGCTTCGTGCAGTTGAATGAGAAAGCAGATTTTGATCAGGTATCAGCAAAAATTAAAGATGTTGTGTTTAACAAGCGCAATAAGGAAGACAGACACACGAAGCCCGTTCTTTTTCTTCATCCGCTAAGTAAATGGCACCTGTATTCTGAATTTAAGAATGGGTTTAATGTTGGTGGACGTATTCAGTTTGTTTGGTTGTTCAGCATCACAGGCATTTTTGTTTTATTGCTGGCCTGTATCAATTTTATGAACCTGAGCACTGCCCGTTCAGAAAAAAGGGCCAAAGAGGTAGGAATCCGAAAGGCAGTAGGTTCTGTTCGTTCCCAATTAGTCAAACAGTTTCTAAGTGAATCAATGCTCATTGTTCTGGTAGCTTTTCTTGTTGCCCTTGTTTTGGTAAATATTTCACTACCCTGGTTTAGTGATTTGGCAAGCAAAAAAATGATTATGCTGTGGGCAAATCCGGTGTTTTGGGCAATCAGTATTGGCTTTGTAATAATTACTGGTTTGTTATCGGGCAGTTATCCTGCCTTGTATCTTTCTTCATTTAAGCCGGTCAGTGTATTAAAAGGAACTTTCAGGGTAGGGCGCTTCGCCTCCATACCGCGCAAAGTATTGGTTGTGGTACAGTTTACGGTGTCAGTAACGCTTATCATCGGTACCATAATCGTTTATCGTCAGATTCAACACGCCAAAGACAGACCGATTGGTTATGACCGCAGCGGATTGATTTACATTGATATGAACACTCCGGATTTATATGGTAAATACAATGTATTAAGGAGTGATTTACTATCAACCGGAGCGGTAGATAACATGGCAGAATCATCAAGCCCTGTTACTGGTGTTTGGGCCGATAACTTTGGTTTCTCCTGGGATGGAATTGCCCCGGGTCTGAATCCTCTTTTTGGTACCATTGCCTGTACACATGATTTTGGTAAAACCGTAGGATTTAAAATGAAAGAAGGCCGGGATTTCTCAAGAGACTTCAAGACAGATTCATCAGGTATTATTTTAAATGAATCGGCAGCCAAAATAATTTCACCAAATAAGGATACTTCTGTAGGTAAGTTTATTAATTGGAATGGTAAAAAATACCAAGTGGTGGGTGTAATAAAAGATATGGTTATGCGGTCTCCTTACGAGCCGGTACTGCCTTCTGTATTTCTTCTGGATTATGATTGGGCAAATGTAGTAACAGTAAAATTGAAAACTGCCATGAGCACCAGCGAGGCATTGAGTAAAGTAGAAACGGTTTTCAGAAAACATAACCCGGGTAGTCCGTTCGATTACAAATTTATAGATCAGGAGTTCGGTAAGAAGTTTGCAGCTGAAGAACGAGTGGGTAAACTGGCTTCTTTCTTTGCGGTTCTGGCTATTTTTATTTCATGTCTGGGTTTATTCGGGCTGGCATCTTTTGTTGCAGAGCAACGCACCAAAGAGATAGGTATCCGCAAGGTATTGGGTGCCTCTGTATCTAATTTATGGACACTGCTCTCAAGAGACTTTGTGCTACTGGTGCTGATTTCCTGCGTGATAGCCATACCAATTGCCTATTATTTTCTGAACGAATGGTTGCAGAAATATGAGTATAGAACTGAGGTATCCTGGTGGATTTTTGCAGTTTCCGGTTTCGGAGCATTAGCCATTACATTACTTACAGTAAGTTTTCAGGCCATTAGGGCAGCATTAATGAATCCGATTAAATCACTAAAAAGTGAATAGCGCCCCCGACCCCTAAAGGGGAGTTAAGGGGAAAAATATTTGTTAACCACAAAACAAGTCCCCCTTTAGGGGCTAGGGGTTGTATGATTAGGAACTACATCAAAATCGCCATCCGGAATTTATTCCGGAACAAGGTATTCAGCCTTATTAATATAGTAGGGCTGTCGTTGGGCTTAGCTGTGTCTACACTTATCCTCTTGTTTGTTTCGCATGAGATAAGCTATGACAAATTTCATAAAAACTACCAGCGAATCTATCAGGTGGGCGCTTCTATGAAAATGGGAGAGCAGGAGTTCCATTTTTCAAATATGTCACTCAGGCTTGGCGGAGCCATTCAGGAGAATACGGCTTCTGTAAAAGAGGTGGGCCGTAAGGCAAAAGCATGGCAAATTACACTGGAAACAGACCCGAAGCACAGATTTACTGAATCGCAGATGATTTTTGCAGATGAGGGTTTCTTCAAGGTTTTCGACTTTAAAATCCTGCAAGGCAATGCATCGTCGCTGGCCAAGCCATATACTGTATTTCTGACTCCCGAAATGGCTAACAAGTATTTTGGTAAGGAAAGCCCCATTGGCAAAACCCTGAAATGGAATAAGAAAACAGACCTTGAAGTGGTGGGTATAGTTGAGAAAGCCCCTTCAAATTCAAGCATCACATATCAGTTTATTGCCTCGCTTCCTACGCATCTGGCAGAAAACAAAAAAGAATATCCTCAGGTTTATACCGATGAAAAACTAAACAAAATTTCTACCGGCGACTACGAAACCTATTTACTGCTTGATGATGCCGGTAACCAGAAAAATGTAGCAAATATCCTTACAAAACTGGCGTCGCAGAGTCCGGATAACAAAGATGTTAACTTTTCGCTCAACTATTTTGTCAATCATTTAGGATTAGACAGTGATAAAATAAGCGACAGACTGATGTATGTCTATATTTTTGCCGGGGTGGCTGTTTTAATATTACTGCTGGCAATAATCAATTTCATGAATCTGGCTACTGCCAGAGCAACCACCAGAGCCAAAGAGGTAGGAGTGCGGAAAGCCATTGGCGCCAATAAGGCAGGGCTGGCTACACAGTTTTATATTGAATCCACATTAACCATTATTATTTCTACTGTTTTAGCTTTTGTACTTTTCCAGATACTGAGGCCTACGTTTTATCAGATTCTTGATTTACAGATTGACACCAGTTTTCTTTACAGTCCGTACTTTCTGTTGTCTTTTGTGGCTGTTTTGCTCAGCAGTATCTTACTGGCAGGTAGTTATCCGGCCATTGTGTTATCAGGCTTTAATCCTATTGAGGTGCTCAAAGGCAGGTTTCAGGGCAAAGGCAATGCGGGTATCAGGCGCACGTTGACTGTATTTCAGCTGGTGGTTTCATCGGTATTGATATTCTGTTCAATTATTATCTTCGGGCAAATCAGAAAAATGCGTGATAAAAATCTGGGGCTTAACAAAGACCAGATAGTTACCATTAATCTGGATGTGCAGGCACGTGGTAAGAATCAGGCAATGCTGAATGATTTAAAACAATTGGATGGCATAGAAGGAGTAGCAGGCTCTAAACAAAGAATTTTTAATGAAGGCTTTAGCCTGACAGGGCTGAACAAAATCGGTTCTAAAGACAATTCAGTTGCATCAATGGTAGGTACCATTGTTTTTGATGTAGACTCTGCCTATGTAAACCTGTTTAAAATGCAGTGGAAAGCGAAGCCCAATAAGTTGCCCAGTGATTTGAAGAACAAAATACTATTGAATGAGGCAGCCGTAAAAGCATTAGGCGGAGAAGCTTCTACAATTAAGAATCTGGAAATGGGAGATAAACAATCCATTGAGGTAGTAGGTGTGTTAAAAGATTTCAACTATCTGAATATCAAAAATGCGGTGAGACCATTGATGCTGAAATTCATTACTGATATGCAGGAATATGACGTTCTGAATATCAGAATCAGTAAGGATGCCGATGCGGTAAGTACATTAGCCCAAATTGAGAAAATATATAACCGCTATAAAGTAGAAGAGCCCTTTACCTATTATTTCGCCGATGATTCGTTTGATGCGCTATTTAAAGCGAAAGACCGCATTGCCAATATATTCGGTGCATTTACCAGTATAGCCATTTTTATTGCCTGTCTGGGTTTGTTTGGGTTGATTACCTTTATGGCCGAGCAAAAAACCAAAGAGATTGGTATCAGAAAAGTAATGGGGGCATCAATATTCCACATTACTTCTTTGCTTTCAAAAGATTTTATGAAACTGGTGCTTGTCTCAGTTCTGATAGCCTCGCCCATTGCTTATTATGCCATGAACAAATGGCTGCAGGATTTTGTGTACCGCATTGAGGTATCGGCATGGGTATTTTTAGCAGGCGGATTGGGTGTGTTGTCTATAGCCATAATAACAGTGGGCTACAGAGCCTTCAGAGCCGCATTGATGAATCCGGTGAAGAGTTTAAAGTCTGAGTAAAGCGCCCCCCGCCCCTAAAGGGGAGCCGGGACGAGTATTTTCCATAACCATTAAACAAGTTCCTTTTTAGGGGGCGGTCCGACGCATCGGAGAGGTATATGATCCGTAACTACTTCAAAATAACGTTTAGAAGCCTCTGGAAAAACAAGCTTTTTTCGTTCATCAATATTGTTGGGCTTGGCCTTGCTATGACCTTCGGGCTTATAGCCCTGATGCAGGTGCAGAATGTTTTTGAGTACGATAATTTCCACCCGTATCCAGGCCGGACATATCGTATTCTTACCGATTTTAAAGATGCTGGCGGGAGGCAAACGGCCTATGCATCGTCTCCTTTTCTGCTGGCCGATAAATTAAAGAATGATTACGGTTTTGTTGAGAAATCGGCAAGAGTGGTACGCTATTTTTCGGGTGATATGAACAACCGCCTGAAGACTATCCGTGTAAATGGCATTTATGTAGACCGTTCGTTCTTTGATATTTTCGGCTTTCCGCTTGAAAGCGGAGCCTATCCGGTGGCAGCCAACACAGTAGTATTGAACAAAGAAACCGCAGTGAAGTTTTTTGGTAGTACCAGCCCCATCGGCAAAACCATTTCTCACCCCGACTACGGTGTATTTACAATTACCGGCGTGTTGAAACCTTATAAATACAGGGGAACACATTTCAGAAGCGATTTGATGGTGTCAATGGCTACTTTTGAGCACTTGAACGCCGATAAGCCCGACCTTAAAAGCTGGACAAAATTCGAAACTTTTACTTTTGTTCTCTTGAATAAAAATGCCAGTGTGGGCGCCTTGAACCGTGCGTTGGTATCGGTGGCAAAGGATAACAGAAAAGATTCGGATTTCGGCAGAAGCACCCATGCTTACAGAGTTCAAGCGCTCAGAGATATTTCTCCAGCTTTTGAGCAGCTGGAAAGAAATGCATACGTTGAAAAAATTTCTGACCAGTTGGTTAATATAATAATGGCATTGGTAGTTGTGTTGCTGGCCGGTTTTAATTACACCAACCTTACGCTGGCGCGGTCGTTAAGCAGGGCCCGTGAGGTTGGCGTCAGAAAGGTTTCCGGAGCTTTGCGTCGGCAACTGGTAAGTCAGTTTCTGGTTGAAGCCGTGGTATTGGCTTTCTTTTCTCTAGTGGTTGCTTATTTCGGTTTTATAGCCGTTAAAGAATACGTTCGTGTTCCGTGGATTGTATGGGAAGTAGAAAACAAATGGATAATGTGGCTCGCTTTCACAGGCTTCACAATTGTTACGGGTGTAATGGCCGGAGTATTCCCGGCGCAGATTCTCTCACGGTTTCAGCCCGCTCAGGTTTTGAAAGGCGAACTCATGCCTGCTTCGTTCGGTAAAATCAATTTTCGTAAAACCTTGATTGTGATTCAGTTGGTGGTAACGCTTGTGTATATGGCGTTAAATCTGGGTATGTATAGTCAGTTTGAATACATGGCTACTGAAAACGGGAATTTTAATCGCAAGGATATTCTCAATATTACCCTGGCCGATACAGATTATAAACTGCTGAAAAATGAGGTTGCAAGGTTATCAGGTATTGAGGCCGTAGGTATGAGTTCTGACGCGTTCGGAAACGGGGCAGGCCAGTATGCCCTTAAAGCCAGACGAACCGACGAAAATTTGCAAGCATCTTACTTTGCGGTTGACAACCGTTTCATCGATAACATGAAACTTACCATAGTGGCTGGTGAGAACCTTCCGGATGCATCTGTCGACTCATCAGGCAACTTTATTTTATTGAATGAAAAAGCAGTGAAACTGCTTCACCTGGGCAGCCCGAACGAGGCAATTGGCAAGATGGTTTTTCTGAATAACCAGACCGAAGCGCTGGTGAGTGGTGTAGTAAAAGACTTTTGCTTTAATAATTATCAGTTTGAGGTAACGCCTGCAGTATTTCAGTATAACCCAAAGCAGTTTCGCCTCATGTCTGTAAAAACTAACCGGGGTGCTGATAAGGCTTCTCTGGAAGCATCAATTAGTAAAATCTGGAAACACTATCAGCCTTATGATGCCATGGTTTATAACTGGTACGAGCAGGAAATGTATGACCGCTATTTCCCGGGCGAAGATATGAAACTCTTCGGCCTTACCACAATAGCTGGCTTTGCGGTTGCCATAATGGGCTTGCTGGGTATGGTTACATACAATACTGAAAAGCGGTGGAAGGAAATTGGAATCAGAAAAGTAATGGGTGCGTCAGAGACCGAGGTAGTGCGTTTGTTGTCATGGGGTTTTCTGAAATTACTCATGATTGCCGGGTTAATTGCCCTACCGTTAGGATACGTATGTAATGCACTGGTTTTAAATATTTTTGTATTTAATCCGGGTGTGCGTTTGGGTTTATTGTTAGGCAGTTTTGCTCTTGTTTTTCTGTTTGCCCTGTTAACCATAGGCATTAAGACCTATCAGGCTGCATTGATGAATCCGGTAAAGAGCTTAAAGGCTGAATAGCAGAATGTTAAAATAACTTAAACGAAATGAGAATGATTAAATGCGGTTTTAACTTTCAGCTTTAATCATCAAAATTTCAAAACTATGTTAAAGAACTATCTGAAAACTTCCTGGCGTAACCTTATGAAACGCAGGTTTTATACATCGGTTACTATTTTCGGTCTTTCGGTCGGAATCACCTTTGCTTTGCTTATAGGCAGCTATGTTTCGAATGAATGGATGGTAAATACTAACCTGAGGAATGTTGAAAACCAGTTTGTGATTCAGAGCAGGTGGGACAAAGAGAACATGGGCTTAGAGTTTACGTCATTAGGGCCCCTGGCTAAAGCATTAAAAGATAATTACCCGGCACTTGTAGAAAACTATTACAGGTTTGATGGTGTAACTACCGTTGTTGCCAGGGCTGACAAGGTTTTCAGAGAAGATATTCAACTGGGCGATTCAACCATTCTGAATATGTATGGATTTGAGCTTTTGCATGGCAATGCAGGCGCTGCGCTGAATCAGCCCAATACTATGGTTATTTCTACCGACCACGCCCTCAAATATTTCGGTAAAACTGATGTTCTGGGCCAGACACTGAGACTGGAGTCTTTTTCAGGCGAGAAGCGCGAGTTTATGATAACAGGGGTTTTGAAAGAAACACCCGCTAACTCGGTAACTAATCTGGTGAATATCAATAACCAATTGCCCGTTCTTATTTCGTTTAGCAGTGCTTCGTTTTTCGGGCGCAATGGCTTTGAGTTCTGGAACAACCCCTACATTGGCAGTTTTATAGAACTGAAAAAGGGAGTTAAAAAAACAGATGTTGAAAAGGCAATGGCACAGCTGATTGCAACCAATGCACCGAAGGAAATCAGTGAGAACCTGCACGCTTACCTCAAACCAGTCAGAATGGCTTATCTCGATGCAAGCAATGGTCTTGTAAAAAAGACCATACTCACATTAAGCCTGGTTGCCTTGTTTATTTTGTTGATGGCGGTTGTCAATTTTGTAAATATATCAATAGGTAACTCGTCGTCAAGATTAAAAGAGATTGGCGTTCGCAAAGTACTAGGCGGAGACAAACAACAGGTGCTTCATCAGTTTTTAACTGAATCGGTACTTATCAGTTTGTTCAGCCTTATCGTTTCGCTAGTGGTTTATGGGTTGTTTCGGCCTTATTTTTCTGAATTGCTCAACAAACCAATGGTGTCGCTCTTTCAGGCATCACCCTATTTTTACCTGGCAGCGCTAGTTTTAAGCTTGCTGATTGGTTTGTTAAGCGGCCTTTACCCCGCTGTTGTGTTGGCCAATCTGCCATCGGTTGATTCAATGAAAGGAAAATTGAAGTCGGTTAAAGAAAATATCTTTTTCAGGCGTGTGCTGCTGGCGTCGCAATTTACGGTGGCTTTGTTTGTTTTTGGTGGGGCAGTGGTTGTTTCGCAACAGGTCAGCTACTTTTTCAATAAAGACCTGGGTTATATTAAAGAATCAGTTTTTTCGGTAAAAGTACCACGAGACTGGTCGGCAGAAGGAGTAAATAAAATGGAAACCATGCGTAATGAGCTGGCCAGGGTTAAAGAAATTAAAGAGGCAAGTTTGTCTTATGAGATACCCGACGGGGCATCCGGCTTTAGTGGTGCAATCTACAGAATAGGGCAAGACTCCACACAGGCCGTTTATGCGCCTACCTTGGTAGCAGATGAAAAATATGCCACCACATACGGCATTACTGTTAAAGAAGGGGAGTTTTTTCAGGCAGAGAACGAAGCCTTTCAGGCCAACAGAATGGTGCTTAACATGGCTGCTGTAAAGGCTTTGGGATTTAAAACGCCTGCAGAGGCCATTGGTAAGCAGGTAAAGATGCACTATTTTCCGGGTGTCTATATCATTGCCGGGGTGGTAAAAGATTTTCATTTTCAGTCGATGCACAGCACTATCGGGCCGGTGGCCTTTATGCAGGTAAAAGACAACCCAATTTACAGGTATTTGTCGTTCAGGCTTAACCCCGGTAATCTGAAAGAAGCCATGGCAAACGTAGAAAATAAATGGAAGCAGCTGATGCCGGATGCACCATTTGAATACACTTTTATGGATGAAACGGTACAGAAGATGTACAGGTCTGAGTTGCAGATGCAGCAGGCTGCACAGATAGCTACCATTTTGGCAATAGTTATTGTTTTGCTGGGTGTACTTGGCATGGTGTCGTTAAACATTGTCAGACGAACCAAAGAAATAGGTATCCGCAAGGTGTTAGGTGCCTCTGGCATTAGTATTACCTATTTGTTTCTGAAAGAATTTATAGTGGTAATGGCGGTAGCAGCATTCATTGCTTTTCCGCTGGCCATTCTGGGCATGAATAACTGGTTGCAGAATTATGCGTACCGTATTAATTTAAGCTGGTTTACGTTTGTGGTTATTGGTGCTGTTTTCGGGGTGCTGATAGCGGCGCTGGTGGGTATCCAGACCCTCAAAGCTGCCAGGTTGAATCCGGTGAAGAGTTTGAAAATTGAATAAAGCCCCCCACCCCTAAAGGGGAGTTGAGGGTGATAACATATATATCTTTTAACTTTAATTCCCCTTTAGGGGTTAGGGGCGCATTATGATACGCAATTACTTGAAAATCGCTTTTAGAAATCTGATTAAACAAAAAGGTTTCACTTTTATCAACATCGCCGGTTTAGCCATAGGACTAACCTGCTTTTTGTTGATTGGTTTGTATGTAAAAGATGAATTGAGTTATGATCGATTCAACAAAAATGCTGACAGTATTTACAGGGTTTCTCGCATTTTTAAGTCGAACGACGGCACTGTGAGCCTGCATCTGGGGCATGTAGCTCCGGCTTTTATGCAGCACTTTCAAACCGACTTCACAGAGGCTGAGCAGATCACACGGTTGTATGGTTTAAATTCGGTAATTTACAGACCAGAGAATATAGAGAAGAAATACCAGGAGCAGCGAATGTATTTTGCTGATGCCAATTTATTAAAAGTATTTTCAATTAACCTGGTATCAGGTAATGCCGATAAGGTGCTGGCTAATCCGTTTACCGTTGCCATTGCTAAACCAATAGCCGAAAAGTATTTTGGTAAAGAAGACCCTATAGGCAAACTATTAAAAATAGAAGGAAAATATGATTTCACTGTCTCGGGGGTATTTGAACCACTGCCAACACAATCGCACTTTCATGCCGACTTCCTGATGGCAATGAGTACGCTGAATGATAAGCGCCTGTATGGTAAGGAGGAAATGAATAATGACTGGGGAGGAAACAATTTTGCTACCTATTTTTTGTTGCCTAAAGGCTATGATATTGCCAGTTTTGAGAAAAGAACCAAGTCTTTTCTTGACCAGCATCTGCCTGTATATGATGGCAGAAAAGGGTCTGAGTATTCTGACCTGAAGTTTCAGAAACTGACAGACATACATTTGTATTCTCATCTTGATTCAGAGCATGAAGCCAACGGCAACATTAAATACGTATATACGTTTTCGGCTATTGCATTCTTTATTCTGCTCATAGCCTGCATAAACTATATGAACCTGGCCACTGCGCGTTCGGCTAGCAGAGCCAAAGAGGTGGGTTTGCGTAAAGTAGTAGGTGCGGTAAGGGCTCAGTTGATAGCCCAGTTTTTAAGTGAATCTCTGCTGGTAACGCTGTTTGCCTTAACCATAGCACTTGTATCAACAGTATTATTGATTCCGGTTCTGAACGACTTTACAGAAAAGAATCTGACTTTTAATGGGTTATTCGATTTTGAGTTTTTAACCTTAATAATCGGAATTATCTTTTTCACCGGCGTTCTGGCCGGAAGCTACCCTGCTTTTTTTCTTACTGCCTTCCAGCCGGTTGAAGTATTGAAGGGAAAAATAAAAAATGCCATGCGGAATGGTCGCCTGCGTGAGGCGTTGGTGGTGATACAATTTTCAATAGCCTGTATTCTGATTATCAGCACAGGTGTGGTGTACAAACAACTGAGCTTTATGCTAAACCAGGACACCGGCTACAAAAAAGACCAGGTGCTGTTGATGCGAGTGGGTAACAGCAACGCTATTGACTTTGAAAGCTTTAAACAGGAACTGAAACGCCAGGCAGGGGTAATGAATGTAAGCCAATCATCAAGAACGCCTACAGGCCGCTTGCTTGATTCGCAAGGAGCAAGAGTAACCAAAGGAGATTCGCTGGCGCCTACAAGCACTGAAATAAAAGCGTTGGCAGTTGACCATGATTATTTGCAGACATACCAGATACCTCTGGCGGCAGGCAGGGATTTTTCAAGAGCATTTAAGTCTGACGACTCAACGGCTTATATTCTGAATGAAGCGGCCGTGAAATCAATCGGATGGAAAAGTAGCAGCGATGCCATTAACGAAATATTTGTTTATGGTGGCAAAAGAGGGCGGGTAATTGGTGTGGTAAAAGACTATCATTTTGAGTCATTGCATCAGAAAATAGTTCCGATGGTGATGTTCATCAATAATGGCAGGCGAAACTGGTTTTCTGTCAAGCTATCGGCCGGAGATTTTCAGTCTACCATAGCAGGCATTGAAAAAACCTGGAAAACCTACGTGCCTGATACGCCTTTTAGTTACCAGTTCTTAGACGAACGATTCAATAATCAGTATAAGGCAGAACAAAAGCAACGCACCTTATTTGTAATTTTTGCAGGTCTTTCAATTTTTATATCCTGCCTTGGTTTGTTTGCATTGGCTGCTTTTATGGCTGAACAGCGCCGGAAAGAGATTGGCGTTCGTAAGGTATTAGGCGCGTCTGTGGGTAGTATTACTTCTTTGCTATCTAAAGACTTTATCAAACCTGTAATGGTATCCATTTTTATAGCCTCGCCTATTGCCTGGTATGCCATGACAAGCTGGCTGACAGACTTTGCCTACAAAGTGGAGATTGAATGGTGGATATTTCCTGCCGCGGGGGGTCTGGCAATTGTCATTGCTATGATTACAGTATGTTATCAGGCTGTATCGGCGGCGTTGATGAATCCTGTGAAAAGCCTGAAGTCAGAATAATGGCGGCGTACATGCCACTTGCGCCCCGAACTTTAAAGGGGGTGAGAAGAGTAGCCATTGAGTGCTATAATACTGCTAACAGGAAGAAAAAAATATTAATAATTTAAAAATCCCCCTGATGGGGGCGGTCCGACGTATCGGAGGGACTATGCTACGTAACTACTTGAAAATTGCCTGGAGAAGTCTGGTAAAAAGCAGACTCTTTACTTTGCTTAACTTGTTGGGTTTAGCCCTTGGGCTTACTGTATCTCTTTTGTTGATACTATATGTAAAAGACGAACTGTCTTTTGATAAGTATCATACCAATGCCGCAAATATTTACCGCATCGGGGTAACGGCTACTTTTGATGGTAAAAGTGCTAAGTGGGCCAATGCCCCCAATGCTGTTGGCCCCAGCCTGAAAAATGAAGTGCCAGAGGTAGTTCAGCAAGCGCGTATTTTGTTGAATGATTACGGGGAAACCGCCTTTGTAAACCTTGGAGATAAGAAATTTACCGAGAAAAAATTGTATTGGGTAGATGGCACCATCTTTGAAATTTTTGATATTAAGCTTCTACAGGGTAACCCCAAAACGGCTTTGCAAGAACCCAATAAAATTGTTTTAAGCCAGGCTACTGCCAAAAAGTATTTTGGTGATGACAACCCTATGGGCAAAATTGTAAAAATTGGCGCCAAATACACAATGGAAGTAACAGGGGTTTACGAAGACCTGCCGCATAATTTTACGTTGGATGCCGAATTGATGGGTTCTTTTAATAGTGTTGAGTGGGCCTCAAAAAACCTTGTGTGGAGCAATTCAAGTTTTGAAACTTACGTGTTATTGAAACCAGGTGCCAGCCAGCAAAAGGTAGAAGCCCAAATGACGGCTTTACTTGAAAAGAACATTCCGGACAAATCAGACCGCTGGTTTAGTTTATGGCTGCAACCCCTAACTGATATCCACCTTAACTCTGCAGACATCACCAATTCCAATACAAAAAGGGCAGGAGATGCCGCCCAGGTAAAGATACTGTCCATTCTTGCTTTGGTGGTATTGGTAATTGCTTGTATTAACTATATGAATCTGTCTACGGCGCGTTCGCAGAAAAGATTTAAAGAAGTGGGTATTAATAAAACAATAGGCGCCACCAACGCCCAATTGATTGGCAGGTTTTATACTGAAACCCTCTTGACAGTCTTGCTGGCCCTTATATTAGGGCTTGTTATTCTGGTGTTAATGATGCCATTTTTTAATGACATCGCCGGTAAAGAGTTATCAGTAAGAGATGTTTTTACACCTGAAGTGGGGCTGGGTTTATTGGCAATTTTTACGTTCGTTACGTTTGTGTCAGGGTCATATCCGGCTTTTTACCTGTCTTCATTTGCTCCTAAAAGTCTTTTGCAGGCACCTGTTAGCCGTAAAACCGGAGCCGGATTATTCCGCCAGTCGCTGGTGGTTATTCAGTTTTCAGCCTCCATAATTCTGATAATCTGCACCTTTATTTTTTTCCAGCAACTTAGGTTTATTCAAAACAAAAAGCTGGGGTATAACCCGGAGCAGGTGGTAGCCGTGATGACCTCAGCAGCTGAGAATAAAGAACAGATAGATGCTTTGATTAATAACTATAAAGATTTAAGCAATGTGCTGGAGATTGCACGCGCGCAGGCTTATCCGGGTACTGGCGGTAGCGGCCGCAGCATGAGTAAAGTAAATAATCCTAATGAATCTTTTGCAGTGCGCACCAACCGAGTAAACGGCGATTTTGCAAAAGTACTGAACCTCAAATTCGTTGCAGGCAAAACGCTGCCACTTACCAAAGCAGAAAAAGACACAACGGTGCAGATTGTTGTGAATGAAACAACTGTCAAACTGTTGGGTTATAAAACCCCACAGGATGCCATCGGAAAGTTTTCAGAAGATTTGTTCTGGAACCGCAAGGCCGAAATTGTGGGTGTGGTAAGAGACTTTCACTATGATTCTTTCCATCAGCCTATCGGGTCTTATGTTTTTCATAATAATGACACCGAGTCAAGGCCATACGTACTCGTTAAAATAAATACAGGTAATGTTGAGCAGACCATGAAACAACTGGAAGCTACTTTCAAAAAAAGTATACCTAGTTCAGCATTTGAATATCTTTTTCTGGACCAGTACCTGAACACATTATATGCATCAGAAACGCAAACGGCCAGAGTGGTATTTGTTTTTTCTGGTCTGGCTATACTTATTGCCTGTCTGGGGCTTTTTGGTCTGGCAGCTTTTACAGCAGAGCAGCGAACCAAAGAGATTGGTATCCGTAAGGTTTTAGGGGCTTCGGTAGCCGGCCTGACCACATTGATATCGAAAGATTTTATGAAACTGATAGTAGTTGCTGTAGTAATAGCCAGCCCCATTGCCTGGTATTTTATGAATAGCTGGTTGAAAAACTTTGCTTATCAGGTAACTATCCAATGGTGGGTATTTGTGGTTACTGGTCTCTTAGCTACTCTGATTGCGCTTCTTACCGTAAGTTATCAGGCTATCAAAGCAGCATTGGTGGATCCGGTGAAATCGTTGAAAACGGAGTAAATGGAGCATGAGAAAAAGACAAGGGAAAACATAAAAAGCACTTTTGCTTTTTCTAAAACTAATAATATGAAACTAAATTTTATATTAAGAGTACTGGTTAGAAACAGACTCTTCACCTTTCTGAATGTGTTCGGTCTGGCTTTGGGCATGGCCGGTGGGATACTGGTTTTTCAATTGGTGAAATACCATTTAAGTGTTGATACCTATCATAAAAATGCAGACCGGATTTATAGAGCAGTGGTTGACCTGCATCTGGAAGATGGCAGCATAGAAAAAGAAAAGGGTAGTGCCTATCAATTGCATCAGACCTGGGCGAAGGAGTATCCGGCCATTGAAAAAACTACATATCTGGCGCATCAACCATTGACAATTTCGGTTGCAAGAAATGGGGAAGTCAGGAAATACGCAGAGCGGGAATCGGCTGCTTTTACCAATGCCGACTACTTTAAGATATTTGATTATGAGTGGAAGGCAGGTAAGCCCGAGGTACTTGAGAATCCTAATCAAGTGGTAATTACGGAGCGATATGCCCGGAAGTTTTTCGGAAATGATAACCCTTTGGGAAAGGTTATTAAACTTGAAAGTAAACAGGAAGTTGTGGTGGCGGGGGTACTGAAAGATTACCCGGCCAATACGGATTTGAAAACCGATATTTTTGTTTCACTGCCTACATTGAAAATCCTTGTGCCTGAATATGGCTACCAAGACTGGGGTTGGATTGACAGCAGCAGGGAAACCTTTGTGATGCTGCGCTCGAAGGAATTAAAGAATAAGCTTGAAAGTCAGATGCCTGCTTTTTCTAAAAATTATTATGGCGCAGACTCAGAAATATTCAGGTATCATCTACAAGATTTATCTGATATTCACTTTAACATCGACTATGACGGAAAAATCAGGAAATCAACCATCCATTTGCTGATAGGTATCGGATTGCTAATGGTGGTTATTGCCTGTATCAATTTCATTAATCTTTCAACGGCGCAATCTTTTAAACGACACAAAGAAGTAGGGGTAAGAAAAACTTTGGGCAGTTCACAAGCCCAAATTTTCTGGCAGTTTATTAGTGAAACCACATTGTTAGCTTTGTTTTCCGGCATACTGGCAGTAGTTATCGCCTTCGTAGCTGCTCCTTTACTTGCTCAATGGTTAGCTACCCCTGTTCACATTAGCCTGTTCTCTGACCTCACCCTAATTGGTTTCATGGCTCTTCTGCTGGCGGCCGTTGTTTTTATGGCCGGGTTTTATCCGGCACTTATCATTGCCAATTTTCAGCCTTTAAAGGCATTGAAAAATGTCACTGAGTTGCCTAAGAAATTTACACTTCGCAAAGGGTTGGTAGTAATACAATTCAGCATTGCCTGCATATTGATAGCGGTGTCTATGCTGGTTGTGTTGCAGCTTGATTACCTGGAAAATAAAGATCTGGGCTTAAGAAAAGACCTGATTCTGCAAGTAAATATTCCGGATGCTGAAACCGGCAAACTTAGAACACTTAAAAACCAATTGCTTCAACAGGCAAATGTAAGCTCTGTGTCTTTCTTTCGCACTGCGCCAACTTCGCAGACCGGTAGTGGCGGAAGCATCAGATTTGAAAACAGAGACTGGGAGAAATTTGTGGCAAGGTCTAAAATAGCTGATGAAGCCTATATTGATACCTATGGCATCAAGCTAATCAGCGGCCGTAAGCCTGTTGCTTCTGACACCCTGCGAGAGTTACTGGTGAATCAGAAAATGGTAAAAGATTTAGGATTGAAATCAGCCGATGAAATTCTGAACAGAAAACTATTGGTAGGCGACCACAACAAAACCGGAGCCATAGTAGGCGTAGTAGCCGATTTTAATAATACCGACCTCTATTCGGGCATTGAGCCCACGGTTATCTTTTCGTCAAGAGCGCATTATCGTAAGGTAGCTATTCAGCTAAAATCCTTTGACCAGTCAACCCTGAAAAAAGTTGCCGGATTATGGGAGAAATTGTACCCAGACAACGTTTTTGAATACACTTTTTTTAATGAAGACGTGGCGAGTTTTTATGAGCGCGAAGAACTAATCAGTAACCTTACCAAGACCTTTGCCACGCTGGCAGTTTTCATTTCTTGCCTGGGTTTGTTTGGTCTGGCTACATTTTCTATCAGGCAGCGCACCAAAGAGATTGGCATCAGAAAAGTACTGGGCGCTTCGGTATTTGGTATCACCACTTTGCTTTCGCTCGATTTTCTGAAACTGGTGCTAATTGCTCTTGTGGTGGCCGTACCTGTTGCTTATTACTTTATGGCGCAATGGCTACAGGATTTCGCCTATCGAGTATCTATTGAGTGGTGGATATTTGCAGCCACCGGAGCCGTAGCGATTCTGATTGCCATCATGACTGTCAGTTTTCAGGCTGTAAAGGCAGCATTGATTAATCCGGTGAAGAGTTTGAAATCAGAATAAAACATGCCCCTAACCCCTAAAGGGGGACTACAAAAATACTGAGGTTTTTAATAGCTCCCCTTTAGGGGTGGGGAGCAGAAATTCATTATTCAATTTTAAATTCCCTTTAGGGGTTAGGGGCTTATGTTAAAAAACTACTTTAAAATCGCCATCCGTAACCTTTTTCGCAATAAGGTTTACAGTTTTATTAACATTGCGGGGCTCAGCATCGGTCTTGCAGCGGCTATGCTTATTATGCTTTATACCAAAGATGAAGTAAGCTACGACCGTTTCCATGCCAACCAAGCCAGTATCTACCGGGTTACTACCGAATGGATTAATCCGGATGGCAGCGTGAAACAGTCAGACGGTGTAACGGGGTATTTTCAAGGCCCTAAGTTTAAAGCAGGTGTGCCTGAGATTCAGTCGTTTATGCGTTTACGCAGTGATTTCCGGAATATCCGTCAGGGTAACGAAATAAAAGGGTATGAATTATTAGCGGCCGACGCTAACTTCTTTTCTGTGTTTTCTTTCCCTTTGCTAAGTGGAAATCCCAAAACAGCATTGATACAGCCT
Source organism: Emticicia fluvialis (assembly GCF_024793945.1). NCBI lineage: Bacteria > Pseudomonadati > Bacteroidota > Cytophagia > Cytophagales > Leadbetterellaceae > Emticicia > Emticicia fluvialis. The sequence continues at coordinate 52,896 of NZ_JANUSD010000011.1, read as the reverse complement.
AACACTTTAGTTATTTCAGAGCAAATGGCAGAAAGACTGTTCAAAACTAAAGATGTGATGGGTAAAACTATTGATTTTGTAGAGGATAACAAACTGGTGCCTTACCAGATAACGGGGGTGGCAAAAAAAGCGCCGCAAAACTCTTCTATTAAGTTTGATTTTCTGCTGCCTTTAGTTGTAGAAAATGAAGAATACCAGAATAGCGATAACTGGTTCAATTTCTTTCTTAATACATTTGTGGTACTTAAGCCGCATGCCAATGTGGTATCAGCAGAGGCTAAAATGAAACGGGTTTATGAGGCAGATGCAAAAGAGAGTATTCAGAAAATGGCCAAAGAGTTTGATGTAAAAGAAAATGCCAGATACGCCCTGCAACCATTGGCCGACATGCACCTGAGTACTACATTTGCTGCCCAGAATGGTTTGTCTGATGCCAGCAACCCTACTTTTTCTTATATCCTTACAGGCATTGCTATTTTTATATTATTAATAGCCTGCATCAACTTCATTAACCTTACAGTAGCCCGTTCGTTGAAACGCGCCAAAGAAATTGGAATAAGAAAAGTAGTTGGCGGCGACAGAAAACAACTGATTTTTCAGTTTTTGGGCGAGTCTTCCATACTTTGCCTGATAGCCTTTGTGCTGGCAGTATTTATTGTGCAGATGGTGTTGCCTACCTTCAATCAATTAGCAAATAAGTCTTTGGCTTTCTCCTATTTATTTGACATCAGGCTGATATCAGCCTATGTCATACTATTTGCCATAACAAGTCTGCTGGCTGGGTTTTATCCGGCGCTTGTGCTGTCTGGATATGACCCGGTGAGAACCTTATACAGCCGATTTAACCTGACAGGAAAAAACTATCTGCAAAAAACATTGGTGGTGGTGCAGTTTAGTTTGGCTTCGTTTCTGATTATTGCTACCATGACCATCTATTCGCAATTCAATTACCTGACAACCAAAGAGTTGGGGTATGACGATAAAAATCTGATATTGGTTGACAAGTGGCTTTTAACTCACAGCCAGTCGGCTTTGTTTATCAACGAATTGAAGAGTGACCCGAATATTATTGAGGTAGCACCCAAAAACGCAGGTTCGTGGGGTACAATAGCGAAAGTGAACGGCGATACACAGATTGATTTTGCCTATGAAACAGTTAATCATGTTTTCTTGCCTTTAATGAAGATACCCGTTCTGAAGGGGCGAAATTTCTCTCCTGATTTTCCATCTGATTCAACAAAATCGGTCATTGTGAATGAAGCCTTTGTGAAAAAAGCAGGCTGGAAGAATCCACTAGGGCAGGAAGTTAATTTCTATAACAGCAACGATAAGTACACGGTAATAGGAGTTGTAAAAAACCACCATTTTAATTCACTGAGCCAGGAGATTGGGCCACAATTATTTACCATGAAACCCGGTAATGTATACGGTAGAATATTTATCAAAATTAAGCCGGGGTCTGCAGTAGCCAGCCTGAAACATATAGAGAAGACTTTCAAAAAGCTATTCCCGATTAACTCTTATGATTTTAAGTTTCAGGAAGCCGAAAACCTGAAAAACTATGAATCAGAAGCAAAATGGAAACAAATTATGCTTTTTGGCGCTGCGCTTACCATTTGTATTTCCTGCATAGGTTTGTTTGGCCTGGCCACTTTGTCGGCAGAGAAACGTACCAAAGAAATTGGTATCCGTAAAGTGTTAGGTGCTTCGGTAAGTAGTATAGTGCAATTATTGTCTTCTGACTTCCTGAAACTGGTGGGTCTATCATTTATTTTTGCGTTCCCAATCGCTTTTTTGGCCGCACAAAAATGGCTCGAAAACTACCCGTATCGCATTTCTATTAACGCATATATATTTATAATAACGGCAATGGTAACCATTGCTGTGGCGCTTTTAACTGTAGGTGGGCAGGCCATCAGAGCGGCATTGATGAACCCGGTGAAGTCGCTGAAAGCAGAATAACAGCCGGAAAAACGGACAAAAAAAGGCAATGGAAAACCCCACTGCCTTTTTTAATTTGTTTCAGACCTTATCTTTTCTTAAAAAACATAACTTCTTTTACCGGATTACCCACCTGTATTTGTACTTGTTGGGTTTCAAAAACTATGCTAGTGGCTTCCTGCAGATTTTTGAAATACTCAGCCTCAGCTTTATTGGCTTCTTCGCTACCTGCCATCTCGGTAGCTATCAGTTCTTTAATTTTCAGGGCACCTGTTTTTTCATCGCAGGTATAACCGGCACCATACATATTTACAAAACTATAGCCGCTCACATACAATTGAGTGGGGTTGTCTGGGGCTTTACCAATATCCATACCCATTTTATCAGAACCGGCAGTTTTGCTTACCTGGTATCCTGCAAAATAATAAAAAGTCTCTGAGCGTGGATTAACAGGGTCTTTGCCAGACTTAGGCGCATTCGGGTTGAGCATGCCAGTACCGGGCTTACCTGATAAATCACTACCCGCCATATCTTCTGCTTCATTTTTGCAAGCCATCGCCACGGTCAGAAAGCCAAATAGTAGCATTAATTTTTTCATAAATAAATAGATTAACGTTTCAATGATACAGACTCTTCTGCCCCCGAAATGGTTGGAAAATCTTCCTGAAATTTATTTATAGTGAGGCAGTTGCGTAAAATTGTATAATGTTATTTGTGTTCTGATAAAAGCTTAAATCTTTTAAGTGAGCCTTTCGGGTATAAGTGCAGCAGTTTATGCCCAAAAAAATGGAGTGAAAACAAAGAAAAGGGCCTGTCCGACAGCGTACTAAATTCGTCCGAAAACGGACAGATTATTTGAGTTTGATTTCCTTTAATATGCTTATTATAAGTTGTTTAAGTTTTTGGCATGGCTTTGGTTATTTAATAATTACAATACAAAATTATGAAAAAACTATGTTTAAAAACTATCTTAAAATAGCAATAAGGAATCTGCAACGAAACAAGGTATATGCCACCATCAATATACTGGGGTTGGCGTTGAGTATGAGTTGCGGAATCCTTATTTTTGCTTTGGTGAAACACCATCTTAGTTTTGATAACTTCCATTACAACTCAAGCCGCATTTACCGCCTTGTTACCGAACAACACCGCGACAACATAAGCTATGCCAACAGCGTACCCAATCCGCTTGGAAAGGCATTTAGAAATGATTACACATTTGGTGAGAAAGTTGCACGCATCTGCACCTTTGATGAACAACTGATTACCGTGAAACAGGGTGGAGAAATTAAAAAATTTAAAGATGAACAAGGTGTAGCCTTTACCGAACCTGAGTTTTTTGAGATTTTTAATTATCCGCTTTTGCAGGGCGATAAAAAGACAGTTTTAAGTGAGCCCAATACGGCGATTCTTACCGAAAGAGCTGCCAAAAAGTATTTTGGCAATGAGAGCCCTATCAACAAAACCTTTAAGCTCGATAACCGAATTGAGTTTAAGGTTACCGGGGTGCTTAAAGATTTGCCAGCTAATAGCGACAGAAAAACCGAGATTTATGCATCTTACCCAACCCTTAAAACATACAATGAATGGTTTGCCAGTGATGACTCCTGGGGGGGTATTGCCAGTTCAATGCAATGTTTTGTTTTGATGCGCCCTGGTGTTTCTATTGCAGAGGTAGAAAAAGTAATGCCGGCATACGTGAAAAAATACCGCCCAACGTCTAAAAACGTGCATCATTACAAATTTCAGCCATTGGCCGAAATGCACTTTGATGCGCGCTACGGTGGCCCAATGGACAAGAAAAATCTATGGGTGTTATCGTTCATAGGCTTGTTTCTGATAATTACGGCTTGTGTAAACTTCATTAACCTGGCAACGGCACAGGCTTTAAAACGTTCAAAAGAAGTAGGCGTAAGAAAAGTACTGGGCAGCTTAAGATATCAACTTTTCTGGCAGTTTATTGCCGAAACCGGTATAATAACCATCATTGGCGCAATTGTGGCCATCAGCCTGGCTTTCATGGCTTTGCCTTACGTTAACCTGTGGTTTAATTCTCAAATCAGTATCAATTTCTTCTCAGATGTTTATCTGATACTCTTTGCCTTCTTATTGGTATTAGTAGTTACAATTTTTTCCGGTTCGTATCCCGGCCTTATTCTTGCCGGCTTCCAGCCTGTTCTCGCTCTTAAAGGAAAACTATCACAACAAAACATTGGTGGTTTTAACACACGACGCACCCTTATCATTACCCAGTTTGCTATCTCGCAGGTTTTAATTATTGGTATGGTAGTTATTGCCAGCCAGATGAAATATGCCCAGCATTCTGACCTCGGCTTTAAAAAAGATGCACTGGTATTTGTTCCCATTGCCTCTGGTACAGAGGCAAATAAACAAAAAACAATCAGGAATCAGCTGGCTGCGCTAAACGGCGTAGAAAACGTTTCATTGTTTTTTCGCCCTCCGGCTTCCAGCTCAAACTGGAACACATCTGTTAAGTTTGATAACCGCACAGAAGACGAGGTTTTCAGAGTAAACGTAAAATCGGCTGACGACCAATACGTGCCTACGTTCGGGTTAGAATTGGTAGCTGGCAGAAATGTTTTTCCGGCGGATAGCATGAAAGAGTGCCTGGTCAATGAAACATTTGTGAAAAAGCTGAATTTTAAATCGCCACAGGAAGTAATAGGTAAAATTGTTAAGCTGAATGACGGCCGGAGCAGCGGCCCCATAGTAGGTGTGATAAAAGATTTTCATGACAGAACGTTCCATGAAGATATCAATCCTATACTTATTACTACCTTGCAAGAAAACTACGATAGCTATGGCCTGAAACTGAATATAGCCAATGCTCAGCAAATAATGCCGGAAATTGAAAAGATATGGGCCAAACACCACCCTGACCAGATTTACGAATATCAGTTTTATGATAAAGTAATAGCTGAGTTTTATGAAACAGAAAATGTGATGCTGAAATTGATTCAGGCGTTTTCAGGAATCGCCATTTTTATTGGGTGCCTGGGTTTATATGGTATGGTGGCGTTTATGGTTACGCAGAAAACCAAAGAAATTGGCATCAGAAAAGTTTTGGGTGGCACAATACCGCAGATTATCTGGATATTCGGAAAAGAGTTTTCCGGTCTTATTTCTGTAGCTTTCATCATTGCCTCACCATTTGCCTGGTGGTTAATGAATAGCTGGCTGCAAGACTTTAAGTTTCATATAGATATAGGCGTTGAAGTATTTATAATAGCCATTGTCTCCACATTTGTGGTAGCTGCTTTAACGGTGGGGTATCAGGTGTTAAAAGCCGCGTTGATGAATCCGGTGAAGTCGCTGAAAAGTGAATAACACGCCGCGCGGCGGCCGCCCAACCCCTAAAGGGGAGTTGAGTGAAATACTTTCTGTAATTTTAAATAAATCCCCCTTTAGGGGCTAGGGGCACCATGATACGTAATTATTTCAAAATCGCTTTTCGGAACCTGGTTCGGAACAAGATTTACAGCTTTGTCAACATTGTGGGCCTGGCTATGGGTATTACCGCTTTTTTATTCATTCTTGAATATATCAGTCTGGAGAAAAGCGTCAATAACTTCCATAAAAATCTGTCAAGTACTTATCGTTTGCTTAATGAAGATATCCACGGTGTCACCTGGGCCGAAATAGAGCCGGGCTGGGCATTGAAAGCCAAAGAGAATTTTCCGGAGGTGAAAGATTTTTGTCGATTCGAACAGGGTATAACCAAGGGTGTGGTCAGGAGGTCTGTTGCAAATGCCGAGGCATTCCGCGAAGCCAACATCAGTTTTGCTGAAAGCAACTTCTTCGATTTTTTTACCTTTCCGTTGGTGGCAGGTAGTAAAAAGGCGCTTCAAAAACCCAATACTGTCTTTATTTCTGAATCCACCGCCAGAAAGTATTTCGGAACCCTCAACCCATTGGGGCAGGTACTTGTGCTTGATAATCAGTTTGGGTCTTCATCTCATACCATAGAGGGGGTTTTTATGGATATGAAAGACAATTCTGACATCAGATTAGATATGGTTTTCTCTTTAGAAACGTTAAAGAATCCTGCCAATCTGAAAGGCAACAACTGGGCTACATTAACTAATCTGGACTCGCAGTATATCAACACATTTTTTCAGTTGAACGACGGAGTAAATGTTAAAGCCTTTGAAAATAAACTTACTGCCTTACGGAAGAAACTTGGCAAAGAAAACGATGGTGTACGCTTTCGTTTACAGCCGTTGGCCAACGTTCATCTGGCTGCCTCATTAAGTGATAACCTTCAAACCACGGGTAACCTCAAGTATGTGTACATGCTGGGCGGAATAGCCTTTCTTATTTTATTAATTGCCTGGTTTAATTACATCAACCTTTCAACGGCCAATTCTTTAAAAAGAGCCAACGAAGTGGGTGTAAGAAAAGTAATTGGCGCTACTCAGTTTAACCTTATCAGCCAGTTTCTGGGAGAGGCATTGTTGGTTAATCTGTTAGGATTTACTTTAGCAGCCGTATTTGTTTATTCTCTTCAGCCATTTTTTAATGATTTAATAGGGAAAGAACTATCGTTTACAACTATTGATTTCTCGCTGGTTTCAGTTGCCGGGCTTGGTTTGTTGTTGGTTGGTTCTGTTCTGGCCGGGGCTCTTACGGCTTTTGTATTGTCTAATTTCAACCCGATTGAAACCCTGAAAGGCAAACTGGGCAGGCAGTCAAAAGGTATATTTCTTCGTAAGGCATTAGTGGTTTCTCAGTTCAGTATATCTATTATGCTTATTTTAGGCACAGTGCTTATCTATCGCCAGTTGCATTATATGCAAAACAAAGATTTAGGCATGAACAGCCACCAGCTTCTGGTAGTAAAAGGCCCCGAGGTAGGTAAAGACAGTACGTATGGTACCCGAAAAACCGCATTTATTGATGGCCTTGCCCAGCAAAGCTTTGTTAAAGATTATTGTGCTTCAGGCTCAATACCCAGCGGTTGGTATAATTTTACAACCTCTGGCTTTACACAGCCTAAATCTAAACCCGGCGATGAAATGAAAGCCTATTCATTTGCCATAATAGGAGACAGATTCCTGAAAACGTATCAGATTGAACTAAAAGCCGGCCGAAACTTTACCCCTGCCGAATGTTATCTGGACTGGAACGATAACAGCAAAATACTGCTCAACGAAAAAGCGGTAGAGTCTTTAGGCTTTGCTTCGGCAGAAGAGGCTGTTCAGAAGCGTATTCAGTGGGACGAGCGCCCATTGGAAATTATTGGAGTTGTAAAAAACTACCATCATACCGGTGTGCAAAGAACCATAGACCCGATTATTTTCTATCCGCAAAATTCATCAGCCTATTACACGCTTCGTATTACGCCAGATAATATAAATGCCAAGGTAGCAAGTCTTGAAAAACTCTATAAAGCTAATTTCCCGGGTAATCCTTACGAATATTTTTTTATTGACGAAAACTTCAATAAACAGTATCAGACAGAGCAACAGTATAGTAAAATATTTACCACGGCTTCTGGCTGGGCAATTATCATAGCTTGTCTTGGGTTGTTTGGGCTGGCCACATTTACTACCGAAAGCCGCACTAAAGAAGTGGGCATTCGTAAGGTGCTGGGGGCAGGCGTTTTAGGTATTACAGCCTTGCTTAGCAAAGACTTTATAAAACTGGTAGTTATTTCAATTGTAATTGCCAGCCCGGTTGCTTATTACCTTATGAGCCAATGGCTGGAGAATTTTGCCTACAAAGTAGATATTTCATGGTGGATATTTGCCGTATCAGGTGCAGGTGCTATTCTGATTGCATTAATAACAGTAGGGTATCAGGCAGTAAGAGCGGCATTAGCCAATCCGGTTCAATCTTTAAAGTCAGAGTAAAAAAACACCACCAACCCCAAATGGGGAGTTGAGTAAAGTATATTATATAAATAAAAAAATCCCCCTTTAGGGGCTAAAGTCAATATGATACGCAATTACTTGAAAATCGCCTGGAGAAACCTTGTAAAAAGTAAGGTGTACTCTTTTATTAATGTTTTTGGCCTGGCCGTTGGTATGGCGGTTGCCATATTGATTGGGCTTTGGATAAACGACGAGATGTCGGCCAATAAGCACCATGCCAATTATGCCACGCTCTATCAGGTAAAAATGCACCAGACGTTTGATGGCCGCAGAGGAACTCAGGATGCTTTGCCGTTTCCGATGGGAGAGGAACTGAAATCAAAATACCCGGATTTTAAAGGTGTGGCCATGTGCGACTGGGGCAGTACGCGGTCTTTGCTGGTGGGCAACCAGAAGTTTCTGAAATTCGGCCACTTTATTGGGCCAGATGCCATGGAAATGTTTAGTATTCAGGTTATCGACGGCGATAAGCAACCGCTGAAAGAACCATACTCAATCGTATTGACAGAAGAAACAGCAGAAGCCCTTTTTGGCAAGCAGGACCCCGTAGGAAAGATAGTGAAAGTAGATAATACCATGGATTTGAAGGTAACGGCCGTTGTAAAAAAACAGCCCAAAAATGCATCATTGCAATATGACTACCTGATACCTTTTGATTTGCAGGAGAAAATTTATGACTGGGTGGCCAAATTTCATAAAACTAACTGGGGCAATAATTCTTGGCAAACATTTGTTCAGCTGAAAGATGGTGTAGACCCCGAAAAAACCAATGCCAGAATAAAAAACGTAGTGCTTGACCATTTTAAAGAAGACCAGCTGATGCAGAAGAGCATCAAACCAGAGGTATTTGTACACCCAATGGCCAAATGGCGTTTGTATTCTGATTTTACCGAGGGTAAAAACACCGGCGGGTTTATTCGTTACGTAAACCTGTTTGGTATTTTTGGCATTTTTGTTCTGGTTATTGCCTGTATCAACTTCATGAACCTGAGCACCGCCCGTTCTGAAAAACGCGCCAAAGAAGTTGGTGTCCGTAAGGCTGTAGGTTCAGCACGAAATCAGTTAATAGGTCAGTTTCTGAGCGAATCCATTCTCATTGCTTTTATTTCTCTTGTACTGGCTATTGTTTTGGTAGGGCTGTCATTGCCTTATTTCAATAGAATGACCGAAAAACAAATGTCAATGGAGCTTGCTAATCCGGTTTTCTGGGCAATCATGCTTGCTTTTACACTTATTACCGGTTTGCTGGCGGGTAGCTACCCTGCGCTTTACCTATCGTCGTTCAATCCTGTAAAGATACTTAAAGGGGGTATTCATGTAGGTAAAAACGCTTCCCTGCCTCGAAAAATCCTGGTTGTTTTGCAGTTTACTTTTTCTATTGTGCTTATGATTGGTACGGTAATTATTTACCAGCAGATACAATATGCTAAAAACAGGCCTATCGGCTTTAACAGCAAAGGATTGATTTCTGTTGAAAGTTCAAGCGACCTGTTAAGAAATTATGATGCACTGAACAATGAATTGCTGGCCACCGGTGCTGTCTTATCTATTTGTAAATCGAATTCACCGCCAACACAAATATATAGTAACAATAACGGGTGGGAGTGGAAAGGCTCTACACCAGAAGACAAATCGGCTATTTTCAGTACAATTGCCACCAGTTTTAATTACGTAAAAACCATAGGGGTTAAGTTAAAAGAGGGTCGGGATTTTTCAAGAGAATATTCAACTGATTCTGTTGGCGTATTACTCAATGAAGCCGCCGTAAAACGCATGGGGCTTAAGAATCCTGTTGGAGAAATCTTGAAATGGAATGGACGCGAAAGACGCGTAGTGGGTGTGGTTGCCAATGTAATGATGGAGTCTCCTTTCAGAAATATATCGCCTTTAACTATTGTGTTTGAGAAAGACTGGGTGAGTTACATCAATATCAGGTTAAACCCTACTGTTTCAAGTGCGCAGGCTATCAAACAGATTCAACCGATATTTGATAAGTATAATCCGGGTTTCCCGTTCGACTACAAGTTTGCTGACCTTGAATATGCATCTAAGTTTAATTATGAAGAACTGATTGGTAATCTGGCTGCTATTATATCTGTGCTTGCCATATTTATTTCTTGTCTGGGCTTATTTGGTCTAGCGTCTTTCATGGCCGAGCAACGCAAAAAAGAAATTGGGGTTCGTAAGGTTTTAGGCGCAAGTGTGGCTAATCTGTGGGGGCTTTTATCAAAAGACTTCGTGAAACTCATTATTATATCCTGCGTTATTGCCTCGCCTATCGCCTGGTACGGTATGTCTGAATGGCTCAGTGATTATACTTATAAAATAGATATCGGCGTGGGGGTATTCTTAATGGTATTATTTGTTGCCATACTGGTTACCCTGCTCACAGTAAGTTATCAGGCCATTAAGGCTGCGCTGGCCAATCCGGTAAAGAGTTTGAAAACTGAGTAACAACCTTTGCCCCTGAACGGGAGCGGAAAGAAATATATCTACAACCATAAAATGAGGTCCCCTTTTAAGGGCGAGCCTACCTGTCGGAGGTGTGTTATGCTGAGTAACTATTTAAAAATTGCGTGGAGGAACTTGCTAAAAAATAAGACCTTCTCATTTATTAATATATTTGGGCTGGCCATTGGGTTCAGCAGTTTTATTCTTATTGGTCTTTATGTGATTGACGAGCTGAGCTTTGATGATTTTCATGAAAAGGCAGACCGTATTTATCGTCTGGACGTGGATGTCAGATTCGGCGGGACTGATTTAAAACTGGCTACCAGCGCAGACCCCGTTGGCGAGTATATGAAGAAAGACTACCCCGAGGTAGAGCAATATGCTAGATTATATGCCAATGAGGGTCCTAAGTTTATCCGCAAAGGTAGCGAGTATATCAGAGAAGCCGATATTACTTACGCCGATTCTACCATTTTTGATGTGTTTACCTTTCCGGTTTTAGCCGGTAACCCGAAATTAGCTTTAGACCAGCCCAACACTGCCGTTGTAAGTGAAACCACTGCTAAAAAGTATTTTGGCACAACAGATGTGCTAGGTAAAACCCTTGAAGTAGGCCTTGAAGAAAAAACACGCTACAACATTACAGCAGTAATGAAAGACATGCCGGCGAGTTCTCACTTCCACTTTGATATTCTGCTCTCAATGGATAACCTGGAATATCAGTTTGGCAATTTTCTGAGTAATAATTTTCATACCTATGTGGTATTGAAAAAAGGTACTGATTACCATGCCTTTGAAAACAAACTTGAAGGTATGATTATTAAGTATGTGATGCCACAGGCAAAACAGTTAATGAATATCAATAGTCTTGAGGAGTTCAGGAGGGCAGGCAATAAATTAGAGTATCACCTGATGCCAATGACTGACATACACCTGAAATCAGACCGCGCACCCGAACTTGGGGTAAACGGTAGCATACAGTATGTGTACATCTTTTCGGCAGTGGCTTTGTTTGTATTGCTGCTGGCGTGTATCAATTTCATGAACCTGTCTACTGCGCGTTCTGCCAACAGAGCCAAGGAAGTTGGCATACGCAAAGTACTGGGCACACCCAAAGGTACTTTAATGAGCCAGTTTATGGCCGAATCTGCCTTTATGAGTTACCTTGCTTTTGGTGTTGCATTATTAATAACCTGGCTTGTAATGCCTTATTTTAATGATATTGCTGCCAAGGCATTCACCTACAGAGACCTGATTGCGCCTAAAACACTTCCTGTACTGCTGCTTTTACCATTGGTTGTGGGTATGCTGGCAGGCTATTACCCTGCATTTTTCCTGTCGTCTTTCAGGCCTATTGTAGTGCTTAAAAGCAAATTAAACACAGGTGTGCAACGCAGTAGTTTTCGAAATGTGCTGGTTACCTTTCAGTTTTTTACTTCAATTCTACTGGTAATAGGTACTATTGTGGTTTACCGCCAGTTAAATTTTATTCAAACAAAAAACCTGGGTTTTAATAAAGACCAGGTACTGGTTATTAACGGAACAGGTGCCTTGCGCGAAAACAAAGAGGCGTTTAAAAAAGAAATACTTAAACTCTCGGGCGTGCAAAGCGGTGCGTCGGCAGGTTTCTTGCCTGTTGCCAACTCATCACGTACCGACCATAGTTTCTCCAAAGAATCAACCATCAGTTCAAATGACGGTTTTCAGATGCAGATGTGGAATGTAGATTACGATTATGTGCCTACTTTAGGAATGGAGTTGCTAAAAGGCCGGAATTTCTCTAAACAGTTTGGCACTGATTCAAGCGGGATTATCATCAATGAAACCGCCGCAAAAGTGTTGGGTTTTGATGACCCCATCGGTAAAAGAGTGTACTCTATAGAAGATGAGAGAAGTTTTTATCATATAGTTGGCGTGGTGAAGAATTTCCATTTCGAATCCATGCGGCAGAATGTGGGCCCTTTATGTATGCGTTTGGGTGTGAGTAGCTGGGCGATGGCCTTTAAAGTAAAAACCTCAGATATGCCAGGTTTAATTAGCCAGATAAAAGACAAATGGAAAGCCATTGCGCCTGAAATGCCATTTAATTATAGCTTTCTTGATGAACGATTTGATGAAATGTATCGTGCCGAACAGCGGGTGGGCAAAGTGGCAGTTACTTTTGCTATAATTACTATTGTTATTGCCTGCCTGGGTTTGTTTGGGCTGGTAACCTACATGGCCGAGCAAAGAACCAAAGAAGTGGGTATCAGAAAAGTATTGGGGGCATCGGTTTTGGGTATAGTTTCGCTACTTACCATAGACTTTATCAGGCTCATTGTGCTGGCCTTGTTAATTGCAAGCCCGATAGCTTATTTATTAATGAACAGCTGGTTGCAGGACTTCACTTATCGCATTAATCTGGAATGGTGGTTTTTTGTATTGGCAGGTTTGGTAACATTGGCGGTTGCAATGCTAACGGTGAGTTATCAGGCTATCAAAGCAGCTTTGATGAATCCGGTGAAGTCGTTGAAAAGTGAATAAATTACAGAGGGAAAAGGGCATGGGGCATTGGTTTTCTTCCCTATGCTCTTACCCCTTTGCCATAAGCCCAAATATTATGATAAACAATTACTTCAAAATCGCGTGGCGGAATTTGTTGAGAAATAAAGTTTTCTCATTCATTAATATTTTCGGCCTTACTATTGGTTTAACCAGCTTTCTACTGATAGCGCTCTATATTTTCGACGAGCTGACTTTCGACGGGTTTCACTCTCAGGCAAATCATATTTACAGGGTCGTGAACCAAAAAACTTCTGCGGATGGTAAAGAATCGAAGGTTTCAAGTGTAGCCTTTCAAATTTCAGAAGGAAGTAAATCAAATTTCCCTGAAATAAAGAAAGTAGCCCGATACACAGGGGCAGGAAGAAGTAATATAGGCACGCAGGAGAATACTAATGTTTTCTATGAAGATTTAATATTTGCCAGCAATGATTTTCTGCAAGTGCTAGACTTTGAGGTTTTATCAGGTGACCCTAAAACAGCTTTAAATGCTCCGTTCTCGGTTGTTTTAACAGAAGAGTCGGCTCAGAAATACTTTAATTCAACCAACGTAATTGGCAAGTTCATTAAAGTCGACAGAGATACTATTCCTTACACTATAACGGCCGTGTTGAAAAATATTCCGGTCAATTCGCATCTATCGTTTAATTTGCTTTTTTCGGAGTCGAGTATTAATAATCAGCGGTTTAAAGATTTTGTTAGTTCTGATTGGAGTTCTGACAGCTTCAATACTTACCTCTTATTAGATCCGAAAGCTGATGCAGGTAACTTGCAGGCAAAGCTGAATCAGCTGGTGGCAACCAAACGCGACAAAACAGTAAAAGATAAATATACGTATTCATTACAGCCATTGAAAGATATTCACTTTTACTCCGCTGATATTGAGGGACAAACTAGTCAAGGGAACCTCACTCACATTTACATATTTGCAGTTCTGGCTGCCTTTGTGCTGATTATAGCCTGTATAAATTATATGAACCTGACAACGGCCAGATTCGCAAACAGGGCCAGAGAAATAGGCGTGCGCAAAACAGCAGGGGCGACAAAAAAGAACCTTATCAGTCAGTTTATCACCGAGGCCCTTATCGTTACTTTAATAGCTTTATGTCTTTCTATTTTTTTTGTTCAGATTTTACTGCCTTATTTCAATCCTTTTACCCAAAAAGAGCTTTCGCTTGGGTTAGGTACTGATTTTAGAATCTGGATAGGTGTTGGGCTTATTGTAGTATTGGCAAGCCTCATGTCTGGTATGTATCCCGCTCTCATACAGTCGGGTATTAAACCTATTGTGCTGCTGAAAAGTAAAATTAATGTTGGCAAGGGCAATATTTCTGTCCGCCGCTTACTAGTGGTGTTTCAGTTTTCACTCTCTATCATCATGATAGTGGCTACTACCATTGTGTATCAGCAAATGAAATATGTTGAAACAAAAGACATGGGCTTTAAAAAAGAGCAATTGCTGATAGTAGATATTAACAGCGGTAAGGTAAGAAAAGGTGCAGAGACCATTAAAAGTGAATTCAAAAAATTGTCGCAGGTGAAGCAGGTAGCCCTTAGCTCACGCGTGCCCGGCGAATGGAAAAACCTTTTGCAGGTAGGTGTAAAAAATGAAAACATCGGCTCTACAGAAGGTAAAAATATGTATTTTCTGGGAGTTGACGACCAGTTTCTGAAAACTTATGACATTCAATTGCTGAATGGCAGAAACTTTACCAATGTGGGTGCAGGAGATTCTACAGCTGTGATTATCAACGAAACAGCTGCCAGACAACTGGGCGTAACTACGGCGTCAAATCAGGTAATTGAGATACCAAGTGTTGATTATAGCGGAACAATCGAAAAACTTGATAACCCTTTTTATGCCAGAGTAGTAGGTATTGTAAAAGATTTCAATTTTCAGTCTCTCCACCAGGCGGTTTCACCAATGGTGATGGGTTTTCATAAAAATCCTATTCAGAATATTGATTATTTCAGTATCAGAATTTCGGCTGAAAATATAAAAGAGACTATCAAACAGATGGATAATGTACTGAAGAGCATAGACCCGGACCATCTGTTTGAGTATCATTTCCTAGACAAGCAATGGGAGTTGTTTTATCAGCAAGACCAAATACAGCAAACCATTTTTATGGTTGTGGCCATTCTCACAATTTTAATAGCTTGTCTGGGTCTGTTTGGCCTGGCTACTTACGCAGCCGAACAACGTATTAAAGAAATAGGTGTCCGTAAGGTACTTGGTGCCAGCATAGCTGGCATTGTTATGATATTGACACGCGATTTTGTGAATTTGGTGCTGATAGCAGCCATGATTGCCTTTCCGGTTTCATGGTGGGCTATGCACACCTGGCTGCAGAATTTTGCTTATCACATAGAAATAAAATGGTGGGTGTTTGCATTGGCGGGCATAATGGCCATAGGCATAGCACTCATTACCATCAGTTACCATACCATCAAAGCTGCTTTGATGAATCCGGTGAAGTCGTTGAAATCAGAGTAAGCCCCGCGCGACGTCCGCCCAGCCCCTAAAGGGGAGTTGAGGGAAACATTTTCTATAACCATAAAACAATTTCCCCTTTAGGGGGCGGTCCGACGAATCGGAGGGCATCATGATACGTAACTATTTCAAAATTGCCAGGAGGAGTTTGTTGAAAAACAAAATGCAGACTCTGATAAACATCACGGGTTTGTCAATTGGTATGGCTGCCTGTCTGCTGATTCTGATGTATGTCTTTGATGAGCTGAGTTTTGATAAATTCTGGGCCAACGGAGACCGCATTTATAGAATGGCATTGGAGCGCAGATACCCGGGCAGAGCAACAGGCTATGCTATTATTCCGCCGTCTTATGCGCAATCGGTTAAGAAAGAATTACCGGAAGTAGAGGAGTCTACCAGAATTTTTGGCGCCGGTGGCACTACGCTTTTCAGGCATAATAATGAGGTATATGCAGAGAAAAATATGCTATGGGCTGACTCTAACTTCTTTAAAGTGTTTAAGTTACCACTGTTGCAGGGTAATCCTGAAAAGGCTTTAATGGCGCCCAATACGGTAGTGCTAACTGAAAGCACGGCCAAACGTTTTTTTGGCACTGCCAATGCCATGGGCATGTATCTGGAACAGGTGCAGGGGCCAAAATTGCAGGTAACGGGTGTTTGTGCCGATGTGCCTTCTAATGCCCATTTTAAGTTCGATTTTCTGGCTGCTGTAAAGGGCAATCGCTTCGCCGAGGCTACCAACCATGTCAGTTTTGCAGCTGCTACTTATCTGCTGCTGAAACCACATACATTGCCCCAACAAGCACAGGCGAAGTTTCCTGCCATTGTTGAGAAATATGCCTCTGGTGAGATACAACGTACTTTCGGCGTTTCTTACCATGACTACGTAAAAGCCGGCAACGGTTATTTTTATTTTCTGCAGCCACTGAAAAGCATTCACCTGGAATCGCATCTGGAAGGTGAGCTGGGTACTAATGGAAGCAGTAATCTGGTGTATATCTTTATGGTTATTGCCATTTTTGTTTTACTTATCGCTTGTATCAACTTCATGAATCTGGCTACCGCACGCTCTACTGAAAGAGCAAAAGAGGTGGGTATCCGAAAAGCACTGGGGTCCACCAAGTCGCAGCTGGCTTTTCAGTTCCTGACTGAGTCGGTTTTGCTGAGCGTTTCCAGTTTTTTTGTGGCTTCTATGATCGTGGTATTGGCCTTGCCATTTTTTAACAATCTGACAGGCAAACAATTGCTGCTTGATACTTTTTATACATGGCAGACTATCCCACTTATGTTGTTCTTATCGGTTTTAGTAGGTTTAATGGCCGGCATATATCCTGCGGGTGTGTTGGCGTCGTTCCAGCCTATTCAGGTACTTAAGGGTAAATTTATATCTAAAAAACAAGGACACCTGTTGCGTAATGGTCTGGTTGTTTTTCAATTCTCAATCTCAATTGTGCTGATAATCGGCACTTTGGTTGTTTATCGTCAGTTAACATATATACAGAATAAAGAGCTGGGTTATTCTAAAGACTTGGTGATACATCTGCGTGGGGCCGGATTTTTGGCAGAGCGAACAGAGGTGTTTAAAGAACAAATAAAGAAAATTGCAGGCATTGAAAAAGTAGGCGGCACAAACGCTGAACCCGGCCAGGAGCAGTTTTTTGGTATAACCTTCCGGAAGGGTGGAGAAAAAGAGAGCGTAACTGGCAAAACCATGGTTGCTGACGAGGGTTATTTACAAACACTGAATATGAGCGTGGCCGAAGGCCGGTTTTTTAATAAGGATTTTAATGATTCGCTTTCAGTGATTCTGAATCAGGAGGCCGTAAAAGCATTGGGATTAAAGAACCCTGTAGGGCAGAAAATATTTAGTCCTGATAATATGGTGCGTGAGGATGGTGGCGAAATGGCTTATACCATTGTGGGAGTAGTGAAAGACTTCCATTTTTCATCATTGCATCAGAAAATTACTCCTTTATTCATTATCAATAACCGTTTCTTTGGGAGAACGAGCAACCTGATGGGGGTAAGGGTGAACACCAGTAACTTTAAAGAAGTAACAGCTAAACTAGAGCAAACCTGGAAGAAATTTTTACCTGAACAGCCGTTTAACTACGCATTTCTGGACGCTAATCTGGCCGACCTATACCGAAATGAGCGTGTATCGCAACAGGTGTTCTGGATATTCTCATGCCTTGGTATTCTGATAGCCTGCATGGGCTTACTTGGGCTGGTGAGCTACATAGTGCAGCAAAGAACCAAAGAAATTGGTATTCGTAAAGTATTGGGGGCCAGTGTGCCGGGTATCATAGTTTTGGTATCTAAAGATTTGTTAAAGCTGGTGTTGATAGCATTAGTGGTGGCTTCGCCACTTGCCTATTATCTCATGAGCGCCTGGCTGCAGGACTTTGCCTACCGGACAAACATTGCCTGGTGGATATTTGTGCTGGCAGGCGGAATGGCTGTGCTCATTGCCTTTGTAACAATCAGCCTTCAATCTATTAAAGCAGCTTTGATGAATCCGGTAAAATCTCTGAAAGCAGAATAACCCATACACTACAACTACTAAGGGGCTTTTTCAGCCCCTTAGTAGTACCATATTTTTGATGAGCATTTCAATTCTTTCTACCGGAATGTCATCGGTTGGGTCAATCAATAAAATTTTCATTCTTACTCTTTTTTCTGTAACCAAATCGGCCTCTTCCAGTTTGTTGCCATCAGCAATGCCTATGTAGGGCTGAGGCACCCCATCAATTTTATATTTTTTATGTATCCACAAATAGCAAAGCATTTTGCCTTTGTAGTAGTAGCTGGGCAGTTTATACTTCCATTCTTCGGTAATAAACGGGTCTTGTTTTAATAGCAGTGCCCGCAATGATAACAAGCAACTTTTGTTAGGTTCAGTCTGCTGTTCAAAAAAGTCATCTATTGGGCGTAATTGCATACAGGCCAGGAAATTTTTGTTTTTGTTTCAGCCAAAGTAAAGAAAAATAATGCCCGGGTTTTATTTATAGTTTGTTTTTACGGTTTTATCGCCACATTATTCTATGTTATCTTAAAATAATTTAGTTTTAGTGGTAAATAATTATATTTGGTTTCTATCTATTTAACCTCCAAACTATGAAAAAACCTGTAAAAAGCTTTTGTTTCTGTCTTTGGGCAGTGGTTGTCCTTTTTTCGGTAATGGTTAGTCAGGATGTAACTGCTCAGCAAAAAAGAGTTTTAGTTTTTTCAAAAACTAAAGGCTGGCGTCATTCAAGCATTCCTTTTGGTAAAGAAGCGATCAAAAAACTGGGTGTTGAGAATAACTTTAGTGTTGATATATCTGAAAACTCGGAGGATTTCAACGATGCCAATCTGAAAAAATACAGTGCCGTTATTTTTAATTCTACCACAGGTAATGTATTAAATAACGAGCAACAAGCTGCCTTTGAAAGGTATATTCAGTCGGGTGGCGGGTTTGTGGGTATCCACGCCGCTGCTGATACCGAATACGAATGGCCGTGGTACGGGCAACTGGTAGGTGCTTATTTTGAGAGCCACCCCAACAACTCTAATGTACGCAAAGCCACCGTTCTGGTAACTGATAAAACGCATATTTCAACAACGCATTTGCCAGATAAATGGGATAGAACCGACGAATGGTATAATTATAAGTCAATATTCAGAGGTATTAAACCGCTGGCGTATCTGGACGAAAGCACCTATGATGGCGGTACTAACGGAGGCAACCACCCGATAGCCTGGTATCATGAGTTTGACGGTGGCCGCTCGTTCTATACAGGTGGAGGGCATACCGACGAGAGTTTCTCTGAACCATTGTTTCTGAAACATCTTTTGGGGGGTATAACTTTTGCTATGGGTGGCAGCAAGCCACTAGACTACGCAAAGGCCTATTCGGTAACCATGCCTGAAGAAAACCGGTTTGAAAAAACTGTTCTGGTAAATGACCTGAACAACCCGATGGAACTGGCGGTATCGAACGATGGTAAGGTGTATTTTACTGAATTGGCCGGTAATCTGTCGGTGTTTAATACCAAAACCAATCAGTTTAAACTCATACACCGTTTTCCGGTGGTAATGAAAGGCGGTACGGGCGTAATTGGTATTACCCTTGACCCCGATTTTGATACCAACCGCTGGATGTATCTGTATTACTCTCCGCCAATTGAGGGAGAGCCCATCTATTTTAATCTGTCGAGATTCATGCTTTCAGCAAAAGATGAAATCGATTTAACCTCTGAAAAAATATTATTACGCGTGCCGGTTCAAATTAACAGCGGTTCGCATCATGGTGGCTCGCTGGCATTTGATAAAGATAAAAATCTGATTCTTTCTACCGGCGATGGCACCACGCCTTTCCCATCTAATGGCTATGCCCCTTTAGATGAACGCAGTGGCGCTGAATATTACCCGATGGATGCGCAGCGGTCAGCGGCAAACACCAACGATTATAAGGGGAAAATCCTGCGTATTCATCCAAAGCCGGATGGCACCTACACTATTCCTGCTGGTAATTTGTTTAAACCCGGTGAACCCAATACACTGCCCGAGATTTATGCCATGGGTTGCCGGAATCCTTATCGCATAGCCATTAACCCCAAAACAGGCACTATTTACTGGGGTGAAATTGGCCCTGATGCAGGAGAAGACAGCCCGA
Organism: Emticicia fluvialis; assembly: GCF_024793945.1. Lineage (NCBI taxonomy): Bacteria > Pseudomonadati > Bacteroidota > Cytophagia > Cytophagales > Leadbetterellaceae > Emticicia > Emticicia fluvialis. Next base: position 32,918 of record NZ_JANUSD010000011.1, on the reverse strand, counting down.
GAGGCCCAAGAGGCTATGATGAGTTTAATCAGGCTAAAAAACCAGGCAATTTCGGCTGGCCTTACTTTGTCGGTAACAATTACGCCTATTCTGAATGGGATTTTACCGCCAATAAACCCGGCCCTGCTTATAATCCTGCCAAACCGGTTAATAATTCGCCCAACAATACGGGCTTGAAAGAGCTGCCGCCCGCTACACCACCTATGATTTGGTACCCGTATGCCCTTTCTCCGGAATTTCCGGAATTAGGAACCGGTGGACGCAGCGCCATGGCAGGAGAGTTTTATACGTTTAATGAAGCATCAACCAACAAAAACAAAATACCCAGGTATTATGACGGCGCGCTGTTTATTTTCGACTGGATGCGTAACTGGATGCTGGCTACAAGATTAGACAAAGACGAAAACTATGTAAAAACGGAAGCTTTTATGCCTACCAAAGGCGATTTCAGAAGGCCTATCGATTTGGCTTTCAGCAAAGACGGCATTATGTATGTGCTGGAGTACGGCTCAGTTTATGGCGCTGATAACAAAGATGCCCGTCTGGTAAAGATTGAATATAACTACGATAACCGCGCGCCTCTGGCCACTGCCTCTATTGTTGATACTTTAATGATGGCCAAAAAACAAAGAGAATCGTTCATTACTTCAGAAACAAGAGAAATGCCTCAGTATAAGGAATGGGCAGGCAAAGCACCTTTAAAACTGCGTTTTTCGGGCAGAGGAACTGATTTGGATTTTGATGATAAACTGTCTTATGAGTGGTACATCAACGGAGCAAAACAAGAGGGCGATAAACCTATGTTTGTGCATACCTTTACTAAAAATGGTAATTACAAGGTTGTATTTCTGGTAAAAGACCTTGCCGGAAAAACAGCAACTGATACGCTTGCGGTAAGGGTGGGCAATGGTGTGCCGGTTGTAAAAATCAATGCCAAAAAGAATAAGACATTTTATTGGGACAACCAGCCGTTTGAATATGCCGTCTCGGTCAATGATGCAGAAGATAAAGTAATTAATGCCAAAAAACGTAAAGTAGAGTACAACTATTATCCGAATCCGTACCAGCCTTTGGATGTTAGCAAGTCAGATTCTAAAGTTGAACTGGGCTCATTAGGCAAAACACTGGTTGATGCCAGCGATTGTAAAGCCTGCCATACGCTTGATAAAACCTCGGTTGGGCCATCGTTTCTGGCTATTTCTAAAAAATATGGCAATGGCGACAACAAGACTATCAAAACCTTGTCGAAGAAAATTATTGATGGTGGCGGTGGCAGCTGGGGCAGCACACACGTAATGAGTGCGCACCCGCAGTTATCAGCTCAGGACGCCGACGAAATGGTAAAGTATATTCTGGCCATTAATGACCCGAACAAAAACTTCAAGCCTATAGCAACAACGGGTAGCATAGCCTTAAAAGAGCATCAGGAAAACAAAACCACTGGTTACTATACCATTAAGGCATCTTATATAGATAACGGCGCAGCCGGCAGCAAACCAGAAAAAGCAGAAGATGTGGTGCGCCTGCGCTACCATGAACTACGTGCCATGGATGCAGACCGACACCCGGGTTTTGTGTTTGACTGGGGAGAATTACGCCAGGGGGCATCTAAGGCTTATCTGGTTTTTAAAAATATTGACCTTACCAATATTAATACCATTGATTTTGAGTATGCCTCGCAAGATAAGTCAGGTGTGATAGAGGTCAGAGAAAACTCAGTGGCGGGGCCAGTTATTGCCCGCACTACCTTTACGCCAACACAAGGCTGGGGTAAAATGGAATGGGTAGAAAGTAAGATTGATAAGCCGGTTGACGGCTTCAGAGACCTGTATATTATAGCAGTGAAGTCAGATAAACCAAGCGATAATCTGATTAAGTTTAAAACACTCAGATTCAATTGAGGTTATATGTAAATACACAATTTAAGGAATTAACATAATGATAAGACATTCAGTTGTTTTTAAGTTAAAGCACCCGGTGGGTTCAGAGGAAGAACAGTTGTTTTTTGATGAGGTCAGGAAACTGACGGCTATTGAAGGTGTGCAGAACTTTGTTTGCTACAAACAAACCGGAAAGCACAGCAATTATCAGTACGGTTTGTTTATGGATTTTGCCGATACACAGGTTTATGAGCAGTACACCACTCACCCTGCTCATATAGCTTTTGTAGACCAGCACTGGCATAGTAATGTTGAAGAGTTTCTGGAGCTAGACTATGAGTCACTTTGAAAAGAAACACATAAAAATAGCCCGGACGAAAGCCTGGGCTATTTTTATGTTACCAGGTTGGCATTACAATACCACTACACAATTTTGAGTTGTAAATTCGTTGCTGACATACTTGTCTGCGGCCTCGTCGTTTAGCCATTCAGAGCCATCTAATAAATAGCGGAACTGAAATTCTGCGCCTAAAGGTAACTCAAGTGAAGTTTTATATTGTCCGTCTTTCTGTTTCTTTAACAAATTGGCGGTTGAGTTCCAATCGTTAAACTCACCTACCAGTGCTACATTCTTTGCGTTATTTACAACTTCAGAAGGTAGCGTGAACGTTACTTTGCAAACTGATTTGGTTTTTGAAAATTGTTTTACAATTGACATGATATGCATAAGTTTGATTTTCGTAGCAAAATTATATTATATAAATTATAATTGCATGATTATCAGCTAATTGAAACCTAAAATTCTTTGAATAGTTATGTTTTATTTTTGAATGATAATATTTGGCGGTGTATCAGCCTTATTTTTTGGTAACCGGCCTTGTTTTTTTAGTTCTTGTCGGCTAAAAATAGGCTTAAGCCCATGAAGCAGTATTTGACAGGTATAAATGCCCATTTTTAAGAGGCATTTTATTTTGGGCATAGTTTTTGCGATTTTTAATGTAATTTGTACCCGTCCCTAATTTTGTTCAATAGCCACGTGATTTGATATATGAATTTACTCGAATTAATTAAAGAGAAACTAACCGGCTCAGAGATTGAAGAGATTAGTGTTTTTTTGGGAGAGCGCCCCGAGAACATAAGTGTGGCTTTAGATAAAGTGCTGCCAACCGTTTTTGGCGTTGTTATTCTGACAACTACTGATCAGAACGCAGGAAAGGTAATGGATGTGCTGAAAGATGGCGGGCATACCGGAGAGATTCTGGATGATTTAGGAGATTTATTTGCCAGCCCCGAGAAAATTCAATTGTTGATTTCAGTAGGCACTAATATTTTTAATCATTTTTACGGCGGAAAAAGCCAGATTGTTTCAGACACCATTGCTTCTTTGAGCGATATCCGTAAAACTTCTGCCTCTTCTTTACTTGGGCTTGTTTCGCCTATGGTGCTTGGTGCATTGGGTAAGGTGGTGGAATCGGAAGGCCTGGGGATATCTGGTCTGAAAAAACTATTACAAGAGCAAAAAGAAAGCGTTCTAATAGCTATACCGCCTATTCTGGTTAATAAACTGGTTTCTAAAGAAGAAACAGGCAGCAAAAAACCTTCTAAAAGTAAAGAAAAAGTAAAAACTGAAAGCATAGAAACTAAATCCGGTAGCCCTATGGTCTGGATTTTCTTACTTTTATTGGTTTTAGCATTAGGGGCAGGCGTGGTGTATATGTTTAAGTTCAGAGAAAAGGGGGTACCTCCACTGCCTGCCGAACAATTACCTTTAAAAGATACAACCGTATTTGAAAAGCCAGATTCAGCACTAAGCCAGCCGGTAAAAGATACTGTTCTGGTATCACCAGGCCAGTTGTTGCAGAAGGGTGATTCATTACTTCCAGCACCCAAACCTGCGCCTTCAGCCGGAGCAACTATCTCGTCAGAAGAGTCAGCCACGGTGTTAGGCGAAGAACTCAACACAAGCAATAACTGGATTATGCTTCCGAAGCTGAGTTTTGATAGGGGAAGCGCTGAAGTAAGGTACGCCGGGGGGCTAAGTGATATTGTCAGGTACCTCAGAAATACTCCGTCTGCTACCATAACCATTGCCGGTGGCGGGCAGAGTGCCGACGACAATATGGGCGAGTACCGAGCCTATGCCCTCAGAGAATTATTAATTGAAAGGGGCATACCGCAAAGAAGAATTATCATTCAGTCTAAAATAGAAACCTCAGTTGATTCAAAAGTAACAATCAAGATAAGCCGTTAGGCAGAAAAACTATCAAAAGGAATGCCCGTAGATAATACACCTGCGGGCATTCCTTGTTATGCTGCTAATTCTTTCAACGCTTTTACAAAGGTGTCCAGCTCCTTAGTACTTGTATAAATATTAGGGGTTATCCGGCAGCCTTTTACAGTGGGCGAGTCAATGGCCACCGTCCAGATTTTATATTTTGTAAGTAGTGTTTTAGCCATATCGGCAGGTTTCATGGTAGCAATGCCCACATTGGCTATACCACAGGCTCTGTGGCTCTCAGCCGGGGTGTTCATTACTATGTTAGGCAGGTGTCTTACCTGTCTGGTCCAGTACTCTTGCAGATACCTTAACCGTGCCTCTTTGCGGTCGCGTCCAATTTTTTCATAATAAGTAATGGCATCAGCAATGGTTAAATCAGTATGTACCGGATTCGTACCCGTATGGTTCAGCTTCCTGATGTCGTCATCTTTATAGCCCATGTCTCCAAACATTTGCCAAAGCCCGGCAATTTTGTCTTTTTTTACGTAGAGTAAGCCGGTACCAAGGGGTACGCTGAGCCACTTATGCAGGCTGCTGCCGTAGTAGTCGCAGCCCAGGTCGCTTATTTTATAATTAATGTGGGCTAAAGCATGGGCTCCGTCAACCATTACTTCTACGCCTTTGCTATGTGCCATGTCGCATATTTTTTTTACAGGCAGTATATGCCCGGTAATATTAATCATGTGGCAAATCATCAACAGCCTGGTTTTAGGTGTAATGGCTTTCTCATAGATAGAAACAATTTCTTCGTCTGAACCGGGATTATTAGGCACCGACACTATTTTATTAACAATGCCGTATCGGCGGGCCTGCAGTTTAAACATATCCAGCATAGCGCCGTAGTCTTGTTCGGCCATGATGGCTTCATCACCAGCTTTCCAGTCTATTCCGGCAATAACAGTATCCAGCGACTCAGTGGTATTACGGGTAATAACCAGTTCTTCATGAGAGCATCCGGCAATGGCTGCCAGTTTCTTTCTTAGTTCCAGCTTATCATCAAACTGGCGCGTACGCATATAATAAGAGCCTTCCAGGTTAACATCCTGCACATGGCCCAAAAAATGCTGCAAGGTAGGTTGGGGGGCTATAGAATAATAACCGTTCTCCAGGTTTATATAGTCTGGTTTTAATTTATAGTCTTTTCTTACCTCTGCCCAGAAATCCTCATTGGCAGCTACTTCTTCTGGTGTTTGTGAGGTTATCCGTTTCAGGGCGGTGTCCAGGTTTTTTCCAAAAGCAGGAAGAGACATACCCGTTGCGGCAAAGGTCTTGATAAACTGGCGTTTGTTCATGTAAGTGGAGTGTTATTGATATGGTCAATTTACTTTAGTTGCATAAAATATCTCCGGCGTTCGTCGTTCATTTTTTCTATACTGTATCTCAGTGCGGTTCTTGGTATATTTCTGATATTCTTTTCAAGAAATAGTTCAACCTTGTTTTGTCTGTTTCCGGCGGCCGACTCTTTTTTCCATATTTCCCGCAGCATCCAGCCAACGGCCTTATGTATAAGGTCATGTTTGTGCGGCAGTAGTATTTCAGCTATCTGCAGGGTATCATCATACTGTTGCTTGTTTATAAAATACCAGCTGGCTATAATGGCTACGCGCTGGGTCCAGAGGTGGTCAGAATGCGCCATATCATATAGAATGCTCCGGTCTTTATCGAACAAATAATTGCCCGCAATGTCGCGTGCCGAACAATCAACCAGGTCCCAGTTATTTATGTTGTGCAGATTCTTGATATAGAATTCATAAATTACGCGCTTTGTATCTCCTTTGGCTTTTTTCATCTGGTTAACCAGAATCATCAACGCGGCCATTCGGTATTCGTGGATGGGGTCATCGAGCAAAACCTGTATTTCATTTAATGGAAGTGCCTGGTACTTTTTGCAGATGCCCCGTAACTGAGGCGTGGTAATGCCTATAAAAATATCACCCTCTCCGTATTGACCCTTACCGGTTTTAAAGAACCATGCCGATGTTTTTGCCCGCTCGGGCGTAGCTATGGCCTGCAATTCTGAAATGAGTTCGTTCATTGAAACGATTTGACATTTTTTTTGTTAAAGATAATAAAATATGATGGCATACAAGGCCGGGTTTTAAATTCCCGGGTCTGTTATGAAAATATCCCCCTAAAAATGATAGCTATAATCATTGGTACTAATCGAAAAAATTCTGTTTCCCGTAAAGTTGGCGTATATTATCAGAAGTTACTAGGTTCGTTAGGAGCAGAAACCCGGTTGGTTGACCTGGCCGATTTACCGGAGGATTTTGCGTTTTCGGCGCTCTATCATAACTCCGGTCGTAACGATTCTTTCAATGAATTTCAGACCATTGTAGATACAGCCCCGAAATTTGTTTTCATTGTTCCTGAATATAACGGCTCTTTTCCGGGTGTATTAAAGACTTTTCTGGACGGGCTGCGGTATCCTGACAGTTTCAATCATAAAAAGGCTGCTTTGGTGGGTATATCGTCAGGCGTGCAGGGTAATTCGGTAGGTTTAGGGCATCTGAATGATATACTGAGCTATATGGGTACCGATGTACTGGGGCTGAGAATGAAACTGGGCAGTATCAGAAGCCATTTTGATGGTGATGATTTTACGTTTGAAGTATATCGTAATTTTCTGGAACGCCAGGCTAAACAACTCATTGCATTTTAAAGAACAGACTTCCCATCGGCGACGGCGGTCTGTTCTTTAAATATTTATTCTCATGCGACACAAATCTTCATTGGTGCGCGGGCATTATCTATTTACAATTTTCTTTTCTACGGGTGTCTACAATGCCTGCAATTTTCCAGCCCTTGTCGGTTTTTATCATAGTAAATACATCAACACCGCAATGGTTGAACTTATCGTTGACATAAAACTCATAGGGGGTCCAGGCCATAGCCATTTCTCCATCAATTTTTATATCGTAGGCTGTCAGTCTTTCGTCTAAAACTACTCCCTCGCGCTTGGTTCCTACAGACTTCAGCCAGCCGCTGATAGGGTCTTCCTGTAGCTTTACTTCTCCGTTTTTATCTTTAATTATTGATTTCAGAAAGCAGGAAGGGTAAAGTACCTGACGAATAAGCGTTGTGTCGTTTTTTCTCATGCCATCAAACACCTGATTGATGGTAGTTTTGATTTGCTCGTGGTCGGTTTGGGCAAAGGTGGCAGAAGAAATAAAAACAAATAAGATTAGGGGTATCAGTTTTTTCATTGTTAATTGATATTAAAGGTCTATTGATGGTTGTAGTTTACCGCCATTATTAAAAAAACGGTGGGGTTAATCCTGTTTTTCAAATTTTGTAGGTTTGTTGTCGGTTTTCAGATAGTTGCCCGTAACAGTAGCACCATTGCCGAACCCGCATTCAAAGGCTTCGTCCTGATAAATAATGGCTGCACCGCCTTCAAAGAACAAAAGTTTCAGTTTGCACTTGCCAAACTCGTTGTTTTCATAGATGGCCTGATTCCCTGCAAGTTTCAAAGTGGTTTTTTCAATAGTAGCCTGATTGTAGCTGGGGGCACCTCTGTAGGCCTGCATTTCTACCACTATGCGTTCACGGCCAGTCTGGCTCACCGATAACACACCCGCACCACCTTCTTTGCCAAAATTATAAGCATAAGTGCCAGTAACACTTACGGGGTCTGTTTGCGTTTTTATTTCAGAGGTTTTCTTTAGTGTAAATATCTGCTCTTTATTGATACTTGGTTTAGACCACGTACCGGTTATTTCATTACCTTTTTTTGTGCCGAAAAATACGCCGGTAACCTCTGCTTTCGGGTCAAATTCATATAATAAAACCTGTCCGTTTTCAAGCGAGCCTATTACCTTAATGGCCTGCCCCACGCGTTTATAAACCAGTGTGCCGTAGATGAGGTCGTCGTCAAAAGTGAGGGTCATCAGCACTGGTGCTTTATTGATTTGTCCGTCAAAAGTTTCTTTTGATAATGAGTTTTGAGCAAAACAAAATGTACCCAAAAAGGAAAATGACAAAAGAAAACCACAGATTATCCGCTTTGGCATAGAAATAGTTTTTGCTTGGTGATGCAAGATAAGAAATTTATCTTTTCTTTGTAACAGTAAATAAACTCTATTCAAAATGAAGACAAAACTAAGTTTCCTAACTTTTACATTTCTGTTGATTTCTGCTTTAAGCTTTGCACAAAAGAGCAAAGGACAAAAACTTTTTAATGGTAAAGACCTGAAGGGATGGGTGGTTTACGGTACTGAAAAATGGTATGTAGAAGACGGTATTCTGGTTTGTGAAAGCGGGCCCGATAAGCAATATGGTTACCTGGGCACAGAAAAGAAATTCAAAAATTTTGAATTGACACTTGATTTTAAACAAGAGGCTGACGGTAATAGTGGCGTGTTTTTTCACTCGTCTATTACCGGCACTACCATAACAGGCTGGCAGGCAGAGGTAGCGCCTCCGGGTCATTCAACCGGCGGTATTTATGAGTCTCATGGCCGTGGATGGTTAATTAAACCTGACCCAGCTAAAGACAAGGCATTGAAAATGGGCGAATGGAATACAATGACCGTGAGAGTGGTTGACAACGTGGTTACTACTATCTTGAATGGCACAGAAATGATTAAACTTGATGACCCGAAAATCGGCGAAAGAGATGGAATACTTGCCTTGCAGATTCATAGCGGTGGCGGCATAAAGGTAAGATGGAAAAACATTGTTGTAAAAGAATTGTAATAGCCAGCCTTGTGCTTTGAAACGAAATTATGTACTTCCCCTCTCTTTATTTTAAGGAGAGGGTCTTTTTTAGCCTAATGAGATTTGTTTTAATCTGAAAGACAAAAAACAAGGCCTGATTTACCATCAGAACCATTGGTTATAACACACACCCAACCCCAGAAATATTAAAAACCTAAACTTTATGAAGCAAGAAAAAACCACATTACAGCATTTGTTTAGCCTGCCTGTAATTGTTGCTGCCCTTGGTTATTTTGTTGATATATACGACCTCCAGTTGTTTGGCATTGTGCGTGTTCAGAGCCTTGAAAGCCTCGGCCTGACATCCAAAGAAGAAATATCGTCAGTGGGTACAACCATCATCAATTTTCAGATGATAGGTTTATTGATTGGGGGTATCTTATGGGGTGTTTTAGGTGATAAAAAGGGCCGGTTGTCTGTATTGTTTGGTTCAATTATTACTTATTCGCTGGCTAATATTGCCTGTGGGTTTATACCGCATATCAATTTTATAGATAAGGTAGAGGCTTACAAATGGCTGCGATTTATTGCCGGTATAGGGCTTGCGGGCGAGCTGGGTGCTGGTATTACGCTGGTTTCAGAGGTTTTACCTAAAAATTTGCGTGCCATAGGTACATCGCTGGTAGCGGGTATCGGGCTTTGCGGGGCGGTTGTAGCTACTTTTACGGTAAAATTATCTGGCGACTGGACCATAGCCTATCTGATTGGTGGTGGCCTGGGTATTGCCCTTCTGCTGCTTAGGGTAGGGGTTATAGAATCTGGTATTTATAAAGACATAGAGAAGAAGTCGCATGTACAGAAAGGTAATTTTTTCGCCTTTTTTACTGATGGCGAGCGGCTTATAAAATACCTGAAATGTATAGGCATTGGGCTACCAACCTGGTTTTGTATAGGTATTTTAACCTATTTTAGTAACGAATTTGGTGAAGCCATGGGCATAACAGAAAAAGTAGACCCGGGGCTGGCCATTATGTGGGCGTATGTGGGTATTTCGGTAGGTGATTTTTTCAGTGGTTTTATCAGCCATTTGTTTCATTCGCGCAAAAAAGCCATTGCAGCCATGATGGCCTTTGCTTTTGTTGGTGTGCTGGTATTCTTGTTTTCAGGAAGTATCAAAAGCCCCGATTTATTATACGCCATGTGTTGCTGGCTGGGCTTGGGAACCGGCTATTGGGCCATGTTTGTAACAGTAGGAGCCGAGCAGTTTGGCACTAATCTGAGGGCAACTGCTGCCACAACCATACCCAATATGGTGCGTGGTACAGTGGTAATTATGACCATCATATACAAGTTTTTTAAACCCGACCAGGGGGTAATTATAGCCGGTGCCATAGTAGGCGCATTATGTTTTGCTATCGGGTTTTATTCTACACTTACCATCCAGGAAACTCACGGAAAAGACCTGGATTTTCTGGAAGAATAGACATCAGGAGTTAAAATTCAAAAATCCCAGGGAATACCATAAAAGGTGATTCTCCGGGATTTTTAGCTAATAAATGCTCCGATTTGCTAAATAATGTTATTGGGCGGTATCAAATACAAGCATTGAAAGCTGAAAAACGCGTAAAATCCCTTTACGGATTGCGTATTTTTACGCTATGAGTATGTACAGCAACCGGCTACCTTTGCATATATAATTAAGAGACCAATAAAGATGAGCTTGCTCACTTTGGCCACCCTGATTAACCCGGAACACTTGCTGCTGCTAAAATTTAAGATCCCGAAACACCTCTTTGTAGGTGTTTTCTTTGTATTGGGTAAAGGGTTCTTTTTTGTGATTGTCTCCGCCTATAAAGGTTATTATCTGATGAAACTCCTGTGCTTCCAAATAACCCGGTATGGGCTGTATCATGTTAAAGTCTGAGTCAAGAAAAACAGTGGTTGGGTAGCTCAGATTGCCCTGCAAAAGCATAATAGCCGCCTGATTAGCATTTTTCTGCGCATCAAAACTGTATTTTATTCCACCAACTGATATGTCATTCCTGCTTTCGGCATCCAGTTTTACCATATAAAAATTTTTGTTCAGGTAATCAATAATTACAGGATTACCATACGTTTTTTTATCCATTACCTTGCACCAGCCGCACCAGTCAGTATATACATCAATAATAGTTTTACGGGGTTCTTTTTGCGTGCGATTGTAGGCCTCCTGCAGGCTTATCCACTCTATCTGTTTTTTTGTGCCTGTATTGGGCTGTGCATTGGTGCCGAAAGCCACCATCAGAAACACCAGCATTGAAAGTATCTTTAGCATACAAAAGTATTTTTACTTGAAAACGCTTTTTTGTGCCTTAACGGTTCATAATGGGTATTTAACCGAGAAAAATATACCAGCAGTAGCCAGCCTGACTTTCCCATAGCCTACTTTACCTAAAGGTGCTTTAAAGATGGGTTCTGCCTGAATAGTAAGACCTCTGAAAAGCCTGTGTTCATAACCAGCCGATAGATTAAGTACGCTGAAAGGGTAAGTGCCAGTTTCTCCCTGCCATCCACGGCGTTTAATATTCGGGTCTGCAGGGTTTTCATAATTATACTTATATGTTTCATTCAGCATAATGTAACTTGTAAATCCGGCACTTGCAAACCAACGGCTATTGGGCTGGGTGGTTATGTCGTATCTCAGATTTAGAGGTATATCAAGCATTTTGCAGGTGGCATCAATATCTTTTAGCGGAGATTGCAAAGAAAGATAACTGGCCCACTCGTACTGATACGGATACGCATGATAACGCTTCATAGAACGTATTACGCCTGTCTGCACGCTCAGCCGTTGATTAAATCGATATTCAAGCAATGCAGCCCAGTTGGTGCCAATTTTACCAATATGGTTAGAGGCAACAAAGCTAAGGTCTGGCGATAACGTCAGCCTGATATTTAAACCGCGTCTGAAAGCGGTATTTGAGTTCGCTGTTAAACATTTAAATGAAACAATAGGCAAATAGTCAATTTCAGGGAGTGCATATCTTACCGATTTCATACGCTTATGAGGCGTTAAAGAATGCAGTGCAACCCACTGAAGGCGTTCGGCCGGCGTGGCAATGGCAGTGTTTGCCTTGTAATTTTCGTTAGCTGCCTTCATGCCTTCACTACCAAAGTATTCTGTTTTTACGCCTGCCGTAAGAGGTTTGTTCTTTACAGAAAACAATGATTTTTTCATTGCCCCTCTGTTGCCTGAAGAATAGCCGCTGCGAATGGCTTTCGGTTTTTCTGTTGTGGTTGGCGTTTGCTTCGTTTCATTACTTTCTGCTACTGTTACTGGCAGGTCATGAGTTGAGGTACTTGATGTTTTTATTTTTTTCGGCAGCTTATCTGCTGATACATCAGGCTGTTTGGCGTCTTTAATTGCTGCATTGTTAAGTTTGGGTTGTTTTTCCGCCGCGGCTTGAGCAGTTGTCTCCGGCTTCAAGCTTTCATTGTTTTCTTTAGTGTTCACCTCAACTGCGCTTTGGGGTTCAGTGTCTGCAGTATTAGATTTGGCGGCGCTTAGCTCTGATTCTTTACTCTGTGTTTTGGTTGCCCCCGTTGTTACTTGATTTACCTTATTTTGGGTACTTGGGTTAATAAAAAAGTAAACCCCGGTTAGTATAAGCAACAGCAGAATGGCAAGTGGAAGCCCCCATTTGCCGAGGGTATTGCCACCTTTAGGTTTAACCGGCGCACCTGTACCGGCTGCGTCAAGTTTCAGGCTCATTTGGTTCCATGCCTCAGGGTCAAAGTCGATGTCGGTCTTTTCGGCTGACTGCCTGAAAAGCTCATCGAACTCGTCATCTGATAAATCATGTATCTTTTTGCTCATTTTATTTATTAGACTTTTTATAAAAGCCTGTGTTTTAGTTGTCGGTTAGCGCTCCATCTATTTTCATTATCATTTTGCGCAGGGTCTCTCTGGCTCTTGATAGATTAGATTTCGATGTGCCTACTGATATCTGTAATTTTTGTGCTATTTCTTCATGCGAATATCCGTCTATCACATACAGGTTAAAAACCACCTTGTAGCCTGAAGGCAGTTTCTGAACAAGTTCCATTAACGCTTCATGGTTTAGCTGGCTTATTGCATTGCTTTCGGTTGAAGAAACATTGTATGCCTCGTCGAGATTTTCGTGGAAGTAGTGTTTTTGTTGGCTTCTGTAGTAATCTAATGCAGTGTTAACAATGATGCGTCTGAACCACGCCTTAAACGGAAACGAAGAATGCCTTCCGGAGGCGTCGTACTGTTCGCCTTTGGTAAATACTTTCAGAAAACTGTCATTTACAATTTCCAAGGCTTCTTCCCGGTTATGGTTATACCGCAAACACACACTCATGGCAAAGCCATAGAACTGCCTGTAGAGCTTCTCCTGACTCTGCCGGTCGCCTTTCAAGCTTGCAATAAGTAATTCTTCAGGTCTTTCAGGCAATTGGTTCACCATAGTTAATACCAGTACGCTATAATTTGGTTCTTGGTTGCGTGCGTAGGCAACTGCTCATCAACATTAATAAAAAAAGCGACAAAAAGCAACTACTTCACGACCACAGGAGTAAATTTTACCTGTAAGGTGGCGTTTTTATCATTAAAAGTTTCATTACTTTTGGCTCAGGCTATCGGGCTTTCTAATTTTTTCTTTTTATGACCTCATATCTCGACATAGGGCTAAGGGCACTAACGGTTTATCTTTTCATGATTTTGGCCATCAGGCTCTTTGGCAAAAGAGAACTGGCACAGTTATCAGTTATTGACCTGGTTTTTATATTGCTTATCAGTAATGCCGTGCAGAACGCCATGGTTGGGCCTGATAACTCTCTTGCTGGTGGTCTGGTAGCGGCAGGCGTATTGTTTGTTACCAATTTTGCGCTCAAGAAATTAATTGGCAGATACCAAAAAGTAGGAAAACTGATACAGGGAGAACCCATAATGCTTATTTATGATGGCAAGATTAAAGAAAAGAATCTGGCCAAAGCAGGGTTTACAATGGCTGAGCTCGAGGCCGCTATCAGAGAACATGGCATTGAGGAAATTGAACAGGTTGACCTGGCTGTATTGGAGGTAGACGGCAACGTAAGTGTGCTGACTGATGATTTCAAAACGAGGTCTCGCAGAAAGCGTATCCACAAAACTTTGCAAAACCCCAATGCCACTACATAAAAACCGATTGGATTTCTTCTTTCAGAAATCTGAGGGCGTCGGTAGTGGGCTGTTTGTTTTCTGTAATGACCCGCTCAAAAATCTTCTTTGATAAATCAATAGCAGGGGCATCTGTTGCCAGGCCAGACGCCGACGTATTAATCAGAGCAATTACATCGTTCATGGCCTGTCTGATTTTCTCCCAGGCTTCATGAGATATATAAACCTGTTGAGCCAGGTTATGGTTAAACTCTTCTCTTATTTCCTTTAACAGTAACTGTTGGAAATCCAGCACATGTAAGCCGTTGTTGCCAAGCCTTACCAGTAGATTATTGGGTGTTATTCGCTCCAGAAACAGCGTCATGCGCTCGTAAGCCTGTAATCGCAGGGGCGTTACAATCTCTGTGTTTCTTTGTTTTATCTCTATTTGTTTTTGTTCAAATTGTTTTTGCAGAAAAGCCTGTGCTGTAAGGTACATACCATAAAGAACAGCCGCCGCCGGGATAAGAATTTTCAGTAATTCAGTAATTAAAGCCATTATTGCTTCTGTGAGTTGTAAAAATGCAAAATTATAAATTACTCATTGAGAGAATATCACAATGTAGTGATTATTTTTGCCAGTGCATGTAGATAACGAGGCAAAAGAAATGATAGTATTTACACCTGAAGCAAAAAAGGAGATATTGAGAACGTTCAGTGCGCCCGGTATACCTGATGGTTATGCGCTTCGCGTAGGAATGAAAGGCGGCGCTTGCTCAGGTAGTTATCTGCTCGGGTTAGACAAGGCCTCTGATCATGACGAAGTGTATGAAATTGAGGGTGTAGTAGTGGTAATTGACCGCCGGCACCTGATGTATGTAATTGGAACAAAAATAGATTACACCCAAACGGATGCTGGCACCGGATTTGTAATTATGAAAGAATGATTGTTTTTGGCATGGTTTTCGAGAGAGTTTGAAGTCAGAACTTAACCTTCATCATGGATTGGAAGTTGTTTAAGAAACCTATTTTACTTATTCTTTCTATAGTATTTGCTTTGGCTGCGGCGTTTAATTCTTTGTTTGTGGAAACCGACCCGACGCGCCTTGCGCAGGAATACTATGCAAACGGGGTAAGAGAAAATCTGAAGGCGCAAATACAAATATCTGATGAGGAGTTGCAGCGGGTAAGTATCAATTACCGGCAAAAACCAATGGGTAAGTTCCAATCGCCCGGCCAAACCACCTATCCGTATTATATTTTCAGCAACGGCAAACTGGTCTACTGGTCAGACCAGGATTTTGTGCCAGACTACCAGCGCTTAGACAGAAACGCAGCTAATTCGCTTCTCAATAGCCGAAATCATAAATTTATAGTAAACACTTACAGGTTTGATGATAACGGCAAAAAAATTGAGATTTTCTCGCTCATTAATTTATATCAGAAAAGCCCCAACCAAAGTATTAATTACAACAACCGGATTTTTGCTAACAGACCTGCAAAGTTATCTGATTTGCCGTCATCGGTATTATATCTGAACATCAGAGACGGCAACGGCCATTTTTTGTTTTCTATTGCCCCGGCACTGGCCAGGCATGATGGTATTCCGTTTGTATCGGGTAATACAGTTTTAATGGTTATAGCCAGTTTAGCGCTATTGGGTTTGTTGGTAATTTTGTTTATTCATGATTTTCACAGCAATCGCCAATACGGGCGGGCATTTTTATTACTTGCGGCCTACTTGATTTTTGTAAGGCTGGCCATGCTTTCAAACGGAGTTTTATATGCCGTTTATGAAACAGAATATTTTAATCCTAAATATCTTACCATCAGCCCCTGGGTGCCCTCAATGGGAAATGCCCTGCTAGATACCCTTGTATGTTTTATATTGGCAGGTTACCTGACCATGTATTTTTACAGGTCAGAAAACTACTACAGGCTCACAAAGGCTCCTGCTTTTTTTAAGCATGTATTTTCAGTAGCAGTGGCTGGGGCATCGGTGCTTTCAACTTTCTTGTTTTACCGTAACCTGTGCAGTATCTACGAAAAATCAATGTTTACGATTGATTTGACGCTTGCAGCCAGCTTTTCTTCTTTTAAAATAGCGGCTTTAGTACTGTATCTGGCCTCGTCCATTGTTTTTTTCTTGATCAATCATTTGCTTATCAGTATTTTTCTCAGGCTCAATAAAGATTTCGTGCAAGGTGCTATCAAATGGGTGTTTGGTGTGCTGACAGGCTTGTTGATAATCTCTTTTTTAGATGAATTCCATTGGGTTTATCTGTTGGGCGGGGTTTATTTTATATTTGTTTATGCGGCTCGCCTGCCACGGTTTTTTTATAAGTTTACGTTCAGAACAAACCTTTATTTTGGTACCGGGGCGTTTGTGTCGGCGGCCATTGCTATGTTTGTGGTTTTTGATTGCGAGCAAGACAAAGATTTTTTTGTAAAGCAGAAAATTGCACAGCGGTATCTTACTGATAACAATGTGTTAGGTGCGCATGTGTTGACAGACCTGGTTACGGCTCTGAACCGGGATTCGGCCATTGAGCAATTAATGAAAAGTACCAATCCGGCATTTGGGGTGCAAAAGGTTTTAGAAGACCGTTACTGGAACGAATACCTTAACCGCTACGAAGCCGATGTTTTGATTTTTGATAGCAGGGGGAATCCGTTAGGGCCAGACAAAACCGCTCCTGTCCTTGATTTTTATAAGGAAAAATTTGCCAAAGCGCAGTTTAAAACCCAGAACCCCTCTGTTTTCTTTATTGATAAGACCGCAAGCAATGATGTGCCGCATTACGTAGTTTTTATACCGGTTGGCAAAACGGCCTCGCTGTCTGGCGTGGTAGTGCTTGAATTGATACCCAAAGACGATTTTGAGCAGGGTGCCTACCCTGATTGGATGGTAGACGAAAGGTTTGCCAGTATAGCCGAAGCTAAAAACTACAGCTACGCTATTTTTGACAGACAGAATAAACTCATTTTTAATTCAGGCGATTTTAATTACAGCATCAGTTTGCCAGACTCGCTGCTGAATATGAATCGCCTTTACGAAAAAGGCATTATAATCAATAATTACAAGCATGTAGGTAAAAGTGGTAAGAGCGGTTACAAGGTCGTTATATCGTCAGACTACCATCTCTGGAATCACCTGCTTACTAATTTTTCTTTTTTGTTTCTGCTTTCTGTCTGGTGTACGGTTATTGTAATGATAATCTATGCCTTAAAATACAGCATACGCAAATACAAGGCCGGGTTTTCGGCCAAAATGCAGTTATACCTTAACGTAGTATTTCTGCTGCCCCTGGCCTTGCTGGTTATAACTACGGTAATTATTCTTGAAGAAAATTCAGAGATTAATCAGGAAAAAGCTTTTCTCGACAGTACTGTCAATATTTCTTCTATCATTGAGTCAAGATTGAAAAGTCTGGCACAGGAAGACGGTAGCAAGGCAACCCTGAAACAGGAAATAAGCAAACTGGCGCATGATGCCCAACTGGATATTAATCTGTATAACCCTGATGGCAGGCTGAGTTTCAGCACCCTGCCGTTGATCTATGAAGAAGGCTTTGTTTCTGATTACATCAATCCCGTAGCTTACAGAAATATCCTTAATGATAAAGAAAATGGCATTGTATTGCCCGAGCGCCTAAGCAATCGTAATTACAAAACTGCCTATGCAATTGTAAAAGAGCAGGATGGCCACACCCTGGGAATTATTGGCGTGCCTTTTTTTGATGCCGATTCCGTGTTAAGCCAACAGGTGCAAAAGGTGGTTGGTTCTATTCTGATAGTAGCCACAATATTGCTTTTTTTGCTGTTACTGATTTCCTACCTGGTTTCTGGCCTTTTAATGAAGCCTCTCAAAATTGTGGTTGATAAATTAAAAGTAAGCAATGCCGGCAAGTCTGTTAAGCGGCTGGAGTGGAGCTCTGATGACGAAATCGGGCTGGTAGTAAGAGAATACAATAAGGTAATTAAAAAGCTGGAAGACAACAAGACGGCGCTTTCTTTAAGCCAGAAACAAACAGCCTGGCGAGAAATGGCCAAGCAAGTGGCCCATGAGATAAAAAATCCGCTGACCCCCATGAAGTTATCCATCCAGCAGCTACAGCGCACACTCGTGATTGATAGTCCGAGAGCACGGGAGCGTATTGAAAGAACCCTGGATTCACTTACCGAGCAGATTGATAACATCAGCGAAATTGCTAATTCATTTTCAGAATTTGCCAAGATGCCTGTGCCTCGCAGTGAAATTTTTGACCTCGTTTCGCTGGTTCAGAAATCGGCTGATTTATACGCTGAGGATGACAAAATAGCGCTCAATGCTTATATAAGAGAAAGCGAAGCTCTGGTAATTGGCGACCGGCAGTTTATGAGCAGGGTAATCACCAATTTAATTATTAATGGTATTCAGTCGGTTCCTTTTGGTAAAAGGCCGATTATAAATCTGAGATTATATAAAACTGAAGACGACAAAGTAATAATTGAGATTCAGGACAACGGTGCTGGCATTGCCGAAAAACACCATGAAAAGGTATTCAGGCCTAATTTTACGACCAAAGTGGGTGGGTCTGGCTTTGGATTGGCCATGGCTCGCAGAGGAGTAGAACACGCCGGGGGCAATATCTGGTTTGAAACCGAAAACAACCGTGGCACTACATTTTTTATTGACTTACCACTAGCGCCCTCTTTGTAGCCAAATTTACAGAAAATAGCCCTGGTGTGATTCGTTTTTCAAGTTGCGGGCTTATCTTGCCTAAAAATAGGTGCTAATGGATTTTTTTGATATCAATAATATTTTCTTTGAGCTTCTGGGCGTAAAAATGAGTTATCTTGAGTTTTACGCTACCGTTACCGGTTTGGTTGCCGTTATTCTTTCAGCGCGCGAAAACGCCTGGAGCTGGGTGGTGGGGTTGGCTAACGTGGTGTTGGCATTTATTATGTTTTATCAGATTCAGCTATACCCCGATATGTTTCTGCAGGTGTTTTTTTTTATTACCAACCTGATAGGTTTCTGGCAATGGAAATACCCCAGGCAGGAAGAGGCTAACCGGAAAAATGAATTGAGAATCAGCCAGTTGTCAATTCAGCAATTTGGTTTGTTATCTTTGATAGGCCTGGCAGGAACCTTGTTGCTGGGTACATTTGCCAGCAAACTGCATGAGTGGTTACCGATGGTTTTCAGCATGCCCAGCGCTTTTCCATATATGGACTCCTTTACAACCATTATGAGCATTTTTGCCACATTTCTTTTAATTCGTAAAAAAGTGGAGTCATGGTGGGTGTGGTTAGGGGTAGACATTATAAGCACCTATATGTACTTTGTGAAAGATGTAAAGTTGTATTCTTTGTTATATGCTGTTTTCTGTGTGATCGCGCTTTTGGGCGCCGTGAGCTGGACAAAAGAATTCAGAAAGGCAAAATAAAAGGGTGCCGTTTCCGACACCCTCAAACTCATTATTTCAATCGTTCTTCAAACAGTTTCAGTATTCTTTTATACTCATCCATCCAGCTGGTGGGTTCTACAAAACCGTGGTCTTCCATCGGGTAGCTTGCCATCTCCCAGTTTTCCTTTTTCAGTTCTATTAATCTCTGTACAAGCCGGTAAGAATCCTGTATGTGAACGTTCACGTCAACCATTCCGTGGCAAATAAGTAAATGGCCTTTCAGTCCTGCGGCATGGTAGATAGGCGAGCTTTTACGGTACGCCAGGCTGTCTGTCTGTGGCTCGTTCAGAATGTTAGCCGTATAGCCATGATTATACGCGGCCCAGTCGGTTACTGGTCTCAGGGCGGCACCTGCGGCAAAAACATCAGGTGTAGTAAACATGGCCATCAGGGTAATAAACCCACCATAAGACCCACCGTAGATACCAATTTTCTTAGGGTCAATGCCATATTTTTCTGTCAGAAGTTTGGCGCCATCAACATGGTCTGTCAAATCTTTACCTCCCATAAAACGATAAATACCCGTCCGTACGTCACGTCCGTATCCGGAACTGGCACGGTAGTCAATATCTAAAACGGTATAACCTTTATCAACCAACAGGTTATGGAACATATACTCACGGAAATACTGGCTCCACCATTTATGTACATTTTGCAAATACCCCGCGCCGTGTACAAATATCACTGCCTTTTTGTTTTTCAGCTTTTTGGCAGGCTCATATATACGGGCATAAATATCAACGCCGTCGCGGGCTTTAAAGGTAATTATCTGGGGTTCTTTCCAGGCATAAGCCTTAAACTCATCGGTAAGAGAATGCGTTACCTGCTCAGCTTTGGCCGCCGGAGCGTTATCCTGCACATATAATTCCCAGGGCTTGTTCATATAAGAATACCGCAGGGCTATGGTTTTTTCATCGGGCGAAAGCGTAACTTCATTACCACCTGTCAGGTTGGTTATTCTGATGCGTTCTCCGCCTGCAACAGCCATTTTGTAAAAGTGGGTTTCACCCGGATGCACCTCGTTTGTGGTTAGGTAAAACCATTGTTTATCTTTAGAAAGCTGTGCCTGCTGAATCTCAAATTTACCCGAGGTCAGTTGTTTTTTCTCACCTGTAATTACATTAAGGGTATATAAATGCGAGTAACCATCAGCCTCAGACTGAAAATAGATAGTCTGGTCGTCAATCCAATCCAGATTACCTACACTTAGTGTGAATCCGACGCCGGGGCCGCCAATCCATGCTTCATCGTGCTGGCGGTCAAGTAACTTCAATTTACCGGTTTCGGCATTCAGAAGCATTATCCAACGGTCTTTGTTGTCGAACGACCGAACCACGACCACAGCCTGCGTTCCGTTGTCAGACCACCTCGGCCCAACTACAATCACCTTGCGGTCGGCCTGTTTTTTTTTGGTTGTGTCTTTTTTAGGATAATCTTTCAAAAACTCGGGCTGTTGCGTTATGCCGGCCAGGTCTTTTGTGCTTATCTGATACACCGTATCTTTTTTAGTGTCATAAATGTAGCTCTCATAGCTGCTCATGGGGCTGCCCACTTTTGTGCGGGCAGGAATATCCTCAGTAAAACCAGATTCAGTTACATAGCTAGGCACAATGGTGTTTTTGGCACCAACTGCCGGAGTTGAAAGCCGATAAGTTATGAACCGTAAGTCGGGACTTACCAGCGGGGTTTCCAGATTTTTGCCCTCCAGATAAATCTCTTTTGGTCTTTTGGCCAAATCTGCTTTTGCATTTTTTTCGGTTAGGTCTTTCTTTTCTTTTCGTTCTTTCAGAATCTCAAACAAGGCAATCTGGTCGTTCTTCAACCATTTTTCTTCTTCGTTCAGCCTGGCTTCTGCTTTTTTATTGCCAACAATAAAATTGGATAGTTGAGAAATCATGCCATCGGCCAGATTCAGGCTGAAAAGATTCCCACTTTTGGTGAATATGATTTTGGTTTCATCGCCACTGAAATAGGGCCCTGCCTCACGCTCAATGGTGCTGGTTAATTGTTTTATTTTTTGGGTATTGGTATATAAAAGGTATAATTCTCCCTGTTTTTCATATACCTTTAATGAATAGTCTTTGTTGTAAGTGCCTTGTTGAGACGGCAGGCTTCTTCTTTCTTTTGGGGTAACTTTTACAGGTGTTTTGTCTGGAAGCACTATTTTGTACAATGAATCACTCTTGTTTTTATCAGGGTTCCACGAAAAATAAATGGTTTTCGAATCTTCTGACCAGAAGATATTGCCTGGCGAAGTACCTATCCATTTATAGGGCTCCTGCATAATTTTTTCGACAGTGAGCTGCGCTTTTGTGGTTAAAGAACAAAATAAAACTGCTAAAAGGATGAAGTGTTTTTTCATGTGTATCAGGGTGTAATAAGTTTTGACAAAATTAGTTGATTTTGTTAAGTTTGCTAATGCGATTTGATATTTGAAAAGCAGATTTACCATAAATTGAGCAACGCATAATTTGCCCTGAGGCACCTATTCCGGTGCAAATAAGACATGAGCTGAAAAGCAACTAAAATATCAGTAAAAACATTGAAAGGATTTTAGCACTTTTACGTTTAATAATTAAAATTAAAAAGATATACCCTCAGGGCTTGATTATATGCAGTTTCTCTTTCCGTCTTTTTTGTGGGGTTTATTGGCTATCTCGATACCAATCATTATTCATCTATTTAACTTCAGGCGCACAAAAAAGGTGTTTTTTACCAATGTGGCTTTTCTGAAAGTGGTTGAATCTGAGACAAGCTCTTTCAGGCGGTTGAAGCAATGGCTTATACTGGCTGCAAGGGTGTTGTTTTTGGTTTTTCTGGCTCTGGCTTTTGCGCAGCCTTTTCTGCCTGCTAAAAATGCCACTGCCAATAGCTCAACTGGTTTGGGGGTAACCAGTTTGTATCTTGATAACTCTTTGAGTATGCAGAATACAACAGAAAATAAAAGGTATCTTGACTTGGCCATTACAAAAATAGACGAGTTACTGACACTTTTCAGTCAGTCGCCCAATGTGCAATTAGTTACTAACGATTTCTCCGGCGACGACCAGACCGTAACCAATACAACCAAAATAAAAGACAGGCTCACGTCTGTGGGGTTGTCGCCTAACCCGCGTACTTTAGAAAATGTGTATAAACGCCAGCGAAGCCTGGCGCAAAAGCACAATGCCAGCGCTGGTAACCAGTTTTTCTGGTTTTCTGATTTTCAGAAGAGTACGGCCGGAAACCTGAAAAACATTAAAACCGATTCGCTTGACAAGCTGTTTCTGGTGCCTGTTCGGGGTAAGGCATCTCAGAATGTGTTCGTCGATTCGGTCTGGCTGGCCTCTCCGTTTATCAGAGAAATGCAAAACAATGTACTGTTTGTGAAGGTATTTAATTCGGGCGATAATGAGGTAGAAAAACTACCTGTAAAGCTCTTTATAGATGATACCCAGGCCTCAACGGCCTCGGTTGACATTGCCCCTAACAGCTCGGCTACTGCAACTTTTAACTTTACTGTAAAAAGCAAGGGTTTTCATAAAGGTCGGGTGTCTTTTGATGACCAGCCTGTTACGTTTGATAATGATTACTATTTTGTGCTGGATGCGTCGCCCGTTATTCAGGTTTTGCATTTGTATGAACAACGCAGCGCCGCCGATTACATTGAAAAAGTTTTTGAAAACGACAGCCTCTTTTCTTACAGAGCCTACAGTGCCAATAATGTTGATGTAGGGCAGTTTAAAAATGCAAATCTGATTGTGGTAGAAGGGGTAGAGCATATTAACGGTAGTTTCAGGGCAAGTCTGGAAGAATTTGTGCGCCGGGGTGGTAGTCTAATGATTTTCCCGCCGGCAAACCCGGATGCTGAGGAGTACGGTCAATTGCTGAGTGGTTTCGGAATCAACAGCATAACTGTTGTGAGGCAGCCGCCTTTACCTCAAAGCCAGTTGCCTGTGGCAGAGCCGGATAGACAGAATCCGTTTTTTGCTGATGTGTTTGAACGAACTACCTTGCAGGGTATAACCAATTCGCCTGTTATGCAACCGGTGTTGAGGTGGTCTGGCATTGGAGAGAAAATTTTGACGTTCAAAAACCAGCAAAATTTTATTACGGCTACTAATTCGGCATTGGGCCGGGTATATTTGTCTGCATCCCCGCTTGAAAGAAACTACGGAAACTTTGCCGAACACGCTTTTTTTGTGCCTACTATGTTTAAGATAGCCTCTATGAGCGTAAGGCGTGAAAGGGCAGCGTATAATTTTAGTGAAGGCAGCATTACGATTGATGTACCCGATGGAAAGAAAAATGCCACTTATAAACTGAAGAGCATAGCCACCGAAGGGAGAACCAATGGCATGGAGATTATTCCGGTACAGCGGATTAATGGCAATGAATTAACGCTTGAATTGCCAAAGTCGAGCCAACTGACGGACAACCAATTGCTGGAGTCGGGGTATTATGAGTTGCAGCTTGATGGTAAAACAGAAAAATTGCTGGCATTGAACCATGACAATGAGGAATCTAAAATGGAATTTTATACGCCTGAAGAACTGAAAAACTTCTTTGCAGGGCAAAAAAATGTAACTGTTTTTGATAATCTGTTGGATGGCGATTTTGTGAAAACTTTCCGTGAAAATAATGTAGGTACACCACTCTGGAAATACTGCATAATGCTTGCCCTGGCTTTTTTACTGGCCGAGATTCTGTTGATACGTTTTATGAAAGGTTGAAGCCTTTCAGTAACAAGAAAAGCCTTTTGGAGTGCACCTTCAAAAGGCTTTTCTTGCGTAGTAAAGTATGGGTTCGTCATTTAACGGCATTAAATACAAACAAATCGGCAAAAGTCCAGTTGCCGTTTTCCTGTTTGCCTCGCTGAAACACCAATTGGTTCGGGCCGCGTTTTTCATAGATAATTCTGATCGAACCATCTTGTTTTTCAAATAAAGCCCAGTCTTTTTTTGACTCAATGAACCGGTACCTGTCTGATACCTCTTTTTCTTCTATAGCTATCAGGCCGGGTTTAAAGTGCTTTACCAATACAACAGGACCGTTTTCGGTCTGTTCAAAAATGAGCATTTCATACATGGTCACTTTTTCATCTTTCATCATCCTTATAAAGCCCGTCAGGTTGTCGCCGGCAGGCTTAGCCCAGAACGCTTCAATAGGGCCGCCGTTGAATGCCCCCTGCCAATGCCCATGCATAAAGGCTACATCGTTCAGCGTGGCTTTGCCGGCTTGCGCTTTAGCAGCTTGATTCATAAACAGACCCAAAGCTAATAATGTAAACACAAAAAATGTGTGCGTTGAGGTTTTCATAGGTTTGTTGGTAAACAGGTTGAATTTATCGATGCAAAAAAATAGGGCTTACACCTTGATAAGCCCTAACTGAAAGGGTTTGTATTATCTGAGGCTTTGGTTCAATGCCTCCAGTGCATCTGCACCGGGGCAGAGTACGTCTTCTTTCAGTTCATTCAGTGGTTTTGTTGTAGTGCCTAATACTTCATGCAGGTTTTTGGTGTTGGGTTCAATATAAATCAGGCCTGTTAATATTTCGCCACTTGCTTTGGCATTTTGCAGGGCAGTCATGGCTGATAGTTTATCTTCCGGATTCCAGCCCTGGTGCAGCTTTTGCAGGTTTAGCACCGAGCCATCGTGCAGGGTTACTTCCTGGTTATCGCCTTCGTCATAAGTTGTGGTAATTTCTTCCATTGTTGGTACAAAGTCAATAGTAGAGGTGGCCTCAATATGCTCACGGACATAATCATAAGACTTAGTGGAACCACTATTATTATTAAAAGTAACACATGGAGAAATGACATCAATTAAAGCAAAACCCGGATGCGACATAGCCGCCTTTATTAAAGGTATCAACTGCGTTTTATCTCCCGAAAAACTGCGGGCCACAAACGTTGCGCCCAGCTCAAGTCCTAAGCCCACCAGATCAATGGCATTAAACTGATTGGTAGAGCCTGCCTTGCTGATTGAGCCGGCATCTGCAGTGGCAGAGTCTTGCCCTTTAGTAAGGCCATAGCAACCGTTGTTCATTACCACATATACCATATTCAGGTTACGGCGGATAGCATGCACAAATTGCCCCATACCGATTGAGGCAGAGTCACCATCGCCAGATACACCAAAATAAACCAGGTCACGGTTAGCCAGGTATGCTCCGGTTGCTACAGAAGGCATACGGCCGTGTACCGAGTTAAAGCCATGCGAATTACCCAAAAAATAAGCAGGTGTTTTGGATGAACAACCAATGCCCGATAGCTTGGCAATGCGATGCGGCTCAATGGCCAGCTCAAAGCAGGCCTGAATAATAGCGCCGCTGATAGAGTCATGCCCACAGCCTGCACAAAGGGTTGACAGCGCTCCTTCGTAATCTTTTTTGGTATAATTTATTTTGTTTTTCGGCAGTTTTGGGTGCCGGAAGGCTGGTCTTACGTAGGTCATGAGTGTACAAGCGTTTGATTGATTTCATTAACAATTTTAGCGGCCGTAATAGGCATTCCATCATAATTAAGCACGCGAACCAGTTTTTTTGGATTTATTTCCAGTTCATTAATCAGCAGCGAACGTAACTGTGCATCGCGGTTCTGTTCAATTATATAAACTGTTTCGTGGTCTTCTATAAATCTTTCTACTTCTTCACTAAACGGAAATGCTTTGATGCGCATGGCATCGAGCACTACTTCCTTCTCGCGCAGCAGGTCTATGGCTTCTTCTGAGGAGTAGGTTGATGTACCAAAGAAAATAACACCCAGCGGGCTCATGTTTTTTTCCTGATAGAAATACGGAGCGGGTACCAAAGTTTTGGCGGTTTCCCATTTTTTCTCCAGGCGTTCCATGTTTCTTACGTACACGGCCCCGTCTTCAGTATAAACGGCGTATTCATCGCGAGAGGTACCCCGTGTAAAATAAGAACCCTTGGTTGGGTGTGTACCCGGATAGGTTCTGTAAGGGATACCGTCTCCATCTACATCCAGATAGCGGCCAAAGCGGCCCATGTTCTCCAGGTCGTGGGCGTTCAGTACTTTGCCCCGGTCATATTTTCGTTCATTGTTCCACTCAAAAGGTTCGGTCAGGTGGTCGTTCATTCCCAGGTCAAGGTCTGTGAGTACCATTATAGGGGTTTGCAGGCGTTCGGCCAGGTCAAAGGCAGCCGCTGTCAGTTCAAAGCATTCCTTCGGATTACTCGGAAACAGCAATACGTGCTTGGTGTCGCCGTGTGAGGCGTAGGCCGCAATGGTAATGTCTGACTGTTGCGTGCGGGTAGGCATACCGGTTGAGGGGCCTGTGCGTTGCACGTCAATCAAAACGGCTGGTATTTCGGCAAAATAGCCTAAACCTAAGAACTCGTTCATTAACGAAACTCCCGGCCCACTGGTGGCTGTAAAAGACCTGGCGCCGTTCCAGTTAGCGCCTATCACCATACCTATGGCCGCAAGCTCGTCTTCGGCTTGCACAATGGCATAATTCTTTTCGCCGGTTTCTTTATTGGTTCTGAATTTTTTGGCGTATTTCTCAAATTTTTCAACAACAGAGGTAGAAGGCGTAATAGGATACCACGCCGCCACGGTTGCTCCGGCAAATACAGCGCCTAATCCGCAGGCACCATTGCCATCAACCATAATGCGGTTACCTACTTTATCGCGGCGTTCCACTCGTATGTCAAGTGGGTAACTGAAGTTTTCGTGCACATATTGCACGCCTAGCTGTAAGGCCTGAATGTTGGCAGGTATCAGTTTTTCTTTGCCTTTAAATTGCTCGGCCAGTAATTGCTCAAGCACGCCAAATTCAATGTCAAGCAGGGCAGAAAGCGCGCCAACGTAGATAATGTTCTTGAATAATTGCCTCTGGCGTGGGTCTGTATATTGTTTCAGGCAGATATCCATTAATGGAATGCCCAGATACGTAATATCTTCTCTGATATATTCGCTATGGAGGGGCTTGGTGCTGTCATACATGAAGTAGCCGCCGGGGCGCACACTCTGCACGTCTTTCAGCATGCTTTGCGGGTTTACGCACACCATCAGGTCTATGCCTTCACGGCGGCCCAGGTATCCTTTTTCATTAATCCTGACTTCATACCAGGTGGGTAGCCCCTGAATGTTAGATGGAAAAATATTCTTGGGCGTAACGGGGATTCCCATTCTAAAAATAGCCTTGGCAAACATACCGTTGGCACTGGCAGAGCCTGTGCCGTTTACGTTGGCAAAGCGTACTACAAAATCATTTATGAGCGCTGACATTTTGCTGGCCTGAGAAGAGTTTTGTCGTTAATAAATAATTGTCCGGGTTGGTGCGCTATCAAACGGCTGCCGTCTGGCAACCATGATGTGCTTTGGTGACGTTATAAAAGTACTTTTGCATGTCCCAGGCTGAGGTGGGGCATCTCTCTGCACATAAACCGCAATGCAGGCATACGTCTTCGTCTTTTACCATTACCCTTCCGGTTGGCAGATTGCCCGAAACCAGTAGTTCCTGTTCCAGATTCAGTGCCGGGGCCATCAATCTTGTTCGCAGGTCTTCTTCTTCACCGTTTACCGTAAACGTAATGCAAGAGGTAGGGCAAATATCCATGCAGGCATCGCATTCTATGCATCGGGTTTCGGTAAATACCGTCTGCACATCGCAGTTCAGGCAGCGTTGTGCTTCTTTAAAACCTTCAATCGGGTTAAAGCCCAGTTCTACTTCTTTTTTACGGTCTTTCAGGGTAACAGATTTATCGGCCTGTGCTACCACAAAGCGGTGGTCTGTTACTACCAGGCTATCGTAACTCCATTCGTGGATTCCCATTTTTTGAGAAACCAGATTGGTATATGGGGCAGGGCGGTTGGTCAGGGCCTGTCCCTGACAGAACAAATCGATAGAGATAGCTCCCTGATGCCCTTGCGCCACGGCAGTAATTACGTTTTTAGGACCCAGCGCGGCATCACCGCCAAAGAAGACCTTCGGATTGGTTGACTGAAATGTATCCGGGTTTACCTTTGGCATTTCCCATTTGTCAAACTCAATGCCTAAATCCCGCTCTATCCAGGGGAAACTGTTTTCCTGGCCAATGGCTATCAGTACATCATCTGCTTCAATAAAAACCTCAGGTTCGCCGGTTGATACCAGAGAGCGTTTGCCTTTGTCATCATAAACGGCGTGTACTTTTTCAAAGGTCATGCCTTTCAGGCGGCCTTCTTCCACTACAAAAGATTTGGGTACATGGTTATCCAGAATCGGAATGTCTTCGTGCATGGCGTCTTCTTTCTCCCAGGGCGAAGCCTTCATTTCAGCAAAAGGGCTGCGCACAACTACCTTAACGTTTTCGCCACCTAATCGGCGCGAAGTGCGGCAACAGTCCATAGCTGTGTTACCACCGCCCAGCACAATCACATTTTTGCCTATTTTACTGGTATGCTCAAAAGCCACACTGGCCAGCCATTGAATACCTATGTGGATATTGGCTGCTCCTTCCTGCCGACCGGGCAAATCGAGGTCGCGGCCTTTTGGTGCGCCGGTACCAATAAAAACTGCATCATAACCGTTATTTAGTACCTCTTTCAGGCTTGAAACATAGGTTTTGAAATGGGTATGAATCCCCATTTCCAGTATATTGTTTACTTCTTCGTCTAAAACAGCTTCCGGAAGCCGGAATGATGGAATCTGGCTGCGCATCATGCCCCCGCCTTTGATTTGTTCATCAAAAACGTGGATTTCATAACCGATAGGGGCCAGGTCGCGGGCTACAGTGAGTGAAGCGGGCCCAGCACCAATGAGGGCCACTTTCTTGCCATTCCCAACGGCGGGCGCTTTCGGTATCAGGTTTTTGATGTCTCCTTTATTATCTGCAGCTACTCTTTTCAGGCGACAGATAGCTACCGGTTCTTCTTCAACGCGGCCACGTCGGCAGGCAGGTTCGCAGGGCCTGTCGCAGGTTCGGCCCAGTACTCCCGGAAATACGTTCGATTCCCAGTTAACCATATAGGCTTCGGTGTAACGCCCGGCGGCAATTAATCTGATGTACTCAGGAACAGGGGTATGTGCAGGACATGCGTACTGACAATCTACTACCTTATGGTAGTACTCGGGGTCATTTACGTTTGTAGGTTCCAACTGTTGAATATTTTATAATTAAATCGTAGGTAAATCTATTCAATTTAAAAAATCAATGCCAAATATTATTCTGAAATTTTGTAAAAGTGGCAATTATTATATGAATTATTGTCAAGAAAATACAAATTTTACATCTGTTTCAGTTCGCTTACCAGTTTGGTTAAAACCCCCTTGGCATCACCAAAAAGCATACTTGTTTTGGGTTGATAAAACAACAGGTTATCAATACCGGCGTAGCCGGCATTCATGCTGCGTTTGTTTACAATTACATTACGGGCGTTTTCTACATCCAGTATGGGCATGCCGAAAATAGGAGAGGCCGGGTCTGTTTTGGCGGCCGGATTCACCACGTCATTGGCACCTACCACCAGCACGACGTCTGTTTTGGTAAATTCGGGGTTAATTTCTTCCATTTCTACCAGTTTATCATAAGATACATTACTTTCGGCCAGCAGCACGTTCATGTGGCCAGGCATACGGCCAGCCACCGGATGAATAGCGTATTTTACCTCAACGCCCCTTTCTTCCAGCAGGGTTTCCAACTCATGAATCACGTGCTGGGCTTGTGCCACAGCCAGCCCGTAACCCGGCACAATAACCACTTTCTGAGCGTAGTTCATCAGAATGGCAGTGTCTGAAATTGAAATATCTTTTATGCTGCCCGTTACCTCAGCACCTGTTCCGGCTGCGCTTGGGCCAAAGGCGCCAAAAATCACATTGCTCAGGGGTCTGTTCATGGCTTTACACATGGCCAGTGTAAGAATGGTACCTGCCGAACCTACGAGGATACCCCCGGTGAGCATTACCTGATTCTGATACAAAAAGCCGCCAAATGCCGCAGCCAGACCCGTGAACGAATTGAGCAACGAAATTACCACAGGCATGTCTGCACCACCGATAGGAATCACAAACAGCACACCGTAAATCAGTGCGGCTGCAAAAAGTAATACAGGCAGCAGCATGTGTTCGGGCCGGGCATAGACGATGTAGGCGCCAAAGGCAACCAGTGCCACCATAACTACTGTATTAAGAATATTATAAGAGGGTAGCCTGATTGGTTTCTTCATGGTTTCGTTCAGTTTCAGAAAAGCAATAATGCTGCCGCTGAACGAAACTGAGCCGATAATCAGACCACCGATAATGGTGGCCATTGCCCCGGGATTACCCAGATTATGCTCGTATTCCATAATACCAATCAAGGCAGCACAGGCGCCACCCATACCATTGAATAGCGATACAAGCTCAGGCATTTTGGTCATTTGCACCCTATTGGCCGTTAGCCAGCCTGCAATGGTGCCTATACCAATGGCTACCAGAATGAGCGTAATCTTAATTGGTTCTCTGGTTGTGTAGCCATCCGGATGCTGATAGAGCAGTATGGTGCCTGCAATTGCCAGGGTCATTCCCAAGGCTGCGTAGAGGTTTCCCTTACGGGCGGTGTCGGGGTGGCTTAGCATTTTAAGCCCCATCACAAAGGTTATTGAGGCTATTAAATAGATAATATCAAGAATATATTTTGTTTCCATTAGGCAGGGTTGTCAGGATAAAGTATCACCTTATTTTTTCTTAAACATTTCCAGCATTCTGTCTGTTACTGCAAAACCACCCACCACGTTTAGCGTACCCAGCACTACAGCTATAAAGCCCAGCGCCAGCGCGGCAATGTTATCTGCCGGGGTATTCAGCATTACAATAATGGCCCCAACTATTACAACCCCGTGTATGGCATTTGCTCCGCTCATAAGTGGTGTATGTAAAACGGCCGGTACTTTACCAATTACCTCAACGCCTACGAATACAGACAAGATGATGATGTATATCATCTCTATATGCTGGCCAATGAAACTCACTATATCGTTTATCATATCTTAAAAAAGGTTTTTGTTGATGTCTGATTGGGCAACTACACAAAGTCTACATAACTGAGGCATGCACCGCTTTGCCTTCGTGTACTATCAATGAGCCCTTGGTTATTTCTTCAGCCATTTCCCATTTGAAGCCGTCTTTGGTAGCCAGATGCAGCAGAAAAGTAGCCATGTTTTTGGCATAAAGCTCACTGGCATTTAAAGGCAGCAGCGATGGTATATTGGGTTCGCCTACAATGGTTACACCATGTTTTACAACTGTCTGACCATATTCACTACAGGCGCAGTTACCGCCTTGCTCAACGGCCATGTCTACAATCACCGAGCCCAGTTTCATGCTTTTTACAACTTCTTCGGGTACAAGTAACGGCGCTTTTTTACCGGGTATCAGCGCAGTTGTTATCACCAGGTCGGCTTCGCTTATGTGGCGGGCAATTACTTCCTGTTGCTTTTTCAGAAAATCTTCCGATACCCCCTTTACATACCCGCCCTCTATTTTTATCGATTCATCACCTTTTACCTCAATGAATTTTCCGCCTAGTGATTCCACCTGTTCTTTGGTTTCGGGGCGGATATCGCTTACCTCAACTACCGCTCCCAGTCTTTTGGCTGTGGCAATGGCCTGAAGCCCGGCCACACCTGCGCCCATAATTACTACCTTGGCCGGTTTAATGGTGCCGGCGGCTGTCATAAGTAAAGGAAAAATTTTGCCCAGGTGATAAGCCCCGATTATAACTGATTTGTAACCTGCCAGATTGGCCTGAGAGCTGAGGGCGTCCATTTTCTGAGCTCTTGAAATACGGGGAATGGCATCGACTGAAAAGGCCGAAATTCCTTGTTTTACACAGGCGGCAATTAGTTCAGGATTTGCAGCTGCATACATGAAAGATAGAGAAACGGCTCCTTTTTTCATGAAAGATACTTCTTCGGTTGTCAGCGGATTTACCTTTACAACTGTGTCGGCGTCTGAAAGCAAGACCGATTTATCTGAGGCTACCTGCGCGCCAACGGCCTCGTAAGAGGCATCTTCAAAAAAGGAGCTTATTCCGGCATTTTTCTCAATAGCACAGGTAAATCCGGCTTGAATCAGTTGCTTGCAAACTTCAGGACTTAGGGCTACGCGTCTTTCAAAGGGCTTGGTTTCTTTTAATATCGCTATTTTCACAGGGTCGTTACTTTTTTTTGATTACAATATAGAAATAATTCAAATAATTGCAGATATAATGATAAATTAAATTTTATATTCCTCAAAAAGCCTGACCTGTACAGATTGAAGGATGGAGATTTAGGGTAATAGTGAAACAGAAAAGGCAGGTACTTCCGGTTTTTTAAAACGTGAAGCATCTGCCTTTTTATGGCGGTTCTGTATAGGTTAATCTGATGTCTTAAGGTAATTCAGGCACATAATCAAGTGGTAGTAGCTCTCCGATTTTTTCCTGTTTTCCTCGGTTTTTCAAAAAGTGCTTGGATTTTTGCAGGAAATATTTTTAATTAACTGACTAGCAAGCATTTATGATTAGTTGTATTTTTTATTTGGGTGACCCAGCGTATCTTTAT